>CAZGYO010000054.1:3397-10405 GCA_964530455.1 uncultured Victivallales bacterium | reverse complement strand
ATGGCTTTGTCCTGAGCTATACCGGATTACGAGTAGATCAGGCTAGAACTGCACTTTCGGAGCTTCGCGCTGTTCTTCGTCCTGAAGTTCGAAAAGATCCATCTGGGAAAAGTTCCCTATACCCGCGACTATATTTGCCGGCACCGACTGGATTTTGGTATTGTAGCGCATGACTTCGTCGTTGTAGGCCTGCCTGGCGAAGCCTATCTTGTTTTCGGTGGAAGTCAGCTCCTCCTGTACCTGCATGAAGTTCTGGTTGGCCTTGAGGTCAGGGTATTGTTCCACAACGACCATGAGCCTGCTGAGCGCGTTGCTCAGTTCTCCCTCCGCCTTTGACTGTTCAGAGACGGAACTTGCGTCTATCGCCTGCTGCCTGGCCTTGACGACGGCTTCGAGTGTTTCGCTTTCGTGTTTAGCGTAGCCCTTGCAGGTTTCAACCAGGTTGGGTATAAGGTCGTATCTCCTTTTAAGCTGCACGTCGATCTGCGCCCAGGCGTTTTTTGCCTGGTTCCGCATGCGAATCAGCACGTTGTAGGTGGATATGAACCATATCCCCAAGATCAGCACGAGCGCGAGTATCACGCCGAGCACGACAAAAAGAATGATTGTTCCAACTGGCATTTGCATTTTCCCTTTTCGAGTTATTATTTTCTACTGTCTTTGAATACAGCGTTCAGAAATTCAGACACCGTTTCGCCTCTGCCGGCCTTGACTACTTCCTCAAGTTCACCCTTATCGAACCAGAGGCCGTGCCGTTCCGGGCATTTATCGATCTCTACGGGAGGGTCAAGCGGAAGGACAACTTCCCGCATCTTTTTCGAACAGACCGGGCAGCGGCGCTTTTCAGATTCAAGCATATCGCCGTCTTTAAGAGCCTTCACAACGGGGGATGTGTTTTCGTTCTTTTCGTCCAGCAGGAGGTCCAGCTCGCCTTCGTCCAGCCATACGCCGGCACAACTGTGGCAATAGTCGATTTCGACATCGTCGAGTTCGAGGATGATCATTTGAGTTTTACATGCGGGACATATCATCTCGGCCGATCTCCATATCTGTTAAAATGGTACATGTTCAGTCAACCACGTCGGGGTCGGGACACTCGAAAACTGTCGTCCAGTACTGACCCCGAGCAAACGGGGTTTGCTGAATATGTACTTAAAATGTGTTCCGGCAACCCGGAAACCGGCGTAGCGGGCTTGATTTTCTAAAGATACATCTCCATTGAGTCAAGCCAAATGCAAAAAGATAAAAAAACCAAAATAGACTGCTGTGTTTTGAACTATTTCAAAGAGAATGTATGGTAGTGTTCCGTATTTGAAAAAGTAGAGGAGCCAGTTTCAAAACTCCGCGTGAACCGCGTTGGTAGCGCCTGTCTGCGTGCCTGCCTGAGCGACTACGCTCGCAGTCAGGCGACGCACAGGCAGGCGGCCACGGAGAGTTTTGAAATTGGCTCAGAGAGATAAACATTGACAGGAGGCCCGTTTTGGCTGACGAGAACATATTGGAAAGGTTGAGCGGCTCGGGAGCGCTTCTTGAAGGGCATTTCCTGCTCAGAAGCGGTATGCACAGCAATCGTTTTTTTCAGGCGGCGCAGTTTCTGCAGTATCCCGAACAGGCTGAATGGGCCTGCAGGGAACTGGCGTCCAGATTCGGGGATTTGAACGTCCAGACGGTGGTTTCGCCTGCGACAGGGGGCCTTATAGTGGGGCACGAGCTGGCGCGCGCGCTTGGAGCACGCGCGATATTCGCGGAGAAGACCCCGGATGGCGACTCGCTTGTATTTCGGAGGGGCTTCGGTATCGCGCCCGGCGAAAAGGTGCTTATCGGGGAGGATGTGATTACCCGGGGGGGCAGAGTCCGGCAGACAGTTGAGCTTCTGGAAAGTGAAAAAGCGGATATTAAGGGTATAGGCGTGATAGTCGACAGGAGCGGTGGAGATGCCGTCTTCGACTACCCCTTGGAAAGTCTACTGCAACTGGATCTCGACCTGTATCCGCCGGATGACTGCCCGCTCTGCCGCCAGAACACCGAACTTGTAAGGCCTGGATCCAAATAGCCTTACGCAGGATCAAAGAGATGATCAGTAGAATACTTAAAAAAATATTCGGAACGAAATCCCACAGGGATCTCAAGAAACTGAGCCCGCTGGTGGACCGGATCAAGTCCATCGAGGAATCGCTGCGCGGTCTGAGCGGGGAGGAACTGGGGGCCAAGACCGACGAATTCCGCAGAAGGATAGCGAACGGAGAGACGACGGAGGATATAATGTGCGAAGCATTCGCGGTCGTCCTGAACGCCTGCAGGCGGCTCATGGGTACCACAATCACGGTATGCGAGCACGAGATGGAATGGGACATGGTCCCCTATGACGTGCAGCTGCTGGGCGCAATCGTGCTGCATCGGGGATGCATTGCGGAAATGGCGACGGGCGAGGGCAAAACCCTTGTTGCCACGATGCCTCTCTATCTTAACGCTCTTACCGGCAAAAACTGCCAGCTTGTGACGGTCAACGACTATCTGGCCCGCCGTGACGCAGAATGGATGGGAGCAGTTTACAGATACCTCGGCCTTACAGTCGGTTGCCTTCAGAACGGGATGGATTCTTCGCAACGGCGCGAGGCATATTCCTGCGACATCACATACGGCACCAACAGCGAGTTCGGTTTCGACTATCTGCGTGACATGGGCATGGCGACGGACGCGGAGCGGCTGGTTCAGCGCGACCACTATTACGTGATAATAGACGAGGTTGACAGCATTCTGATAGACGAGGCACGTACTCCACTTATAATCTCGGGGCCGGCTGCCGTGTCGACGCACCAGTTCGACAAGCTCAAGGATCCGGTCGCCTCGCTTTACAAGAAGCAGAATCTGCTCTGTTCACGGCTTGCCGGCGAGGCGAAAAAGGTGCTGGATAACCAGGATTCCACGGAGGACGAGATAGATGAGGCATGCATAAAACTTGTTCAGGTCCGCATGGGTATGCCGAGACACCGCCAACTCATGCACATGCTTGAAGACGGCCAGATCCTCAAGAAAGTAGAGAAAGCGGAAGGATATATAAGAAGCGACAACAACCGCGGTCTGCTGCAGGATGTGCAGGAGGAGCTGTTTTTCGTGATAGATGAACGTCGTCACGAAGCGGATCTGACCGAGAAAGGCAGGGAGGAGATAAGCCCGGACGATCCGGAGACATTCGTTCTGCCCGACCTTCTTACCGGAATGCATGAGATTGATTCGGACGAATCAATGGACGAGGAGGAGAAGATAAAAGGGAAACAGGAGCTTCAGAAATCCTTCAGCCGTAAAAGCGAGATTATACAGAACATCTCGCAACTTCTCCGCGCATATACTATCTACGAGCGGGACGTCCAGTATGTCGTGCAGGAAAACAAGGTGATGATAGTTGACGAGCATACGGGGCGCCTCATGCCGGGAAGGCGGTTCAGCGAAGGTCTGCACCAGGCGTTGGAAGCCAAGGAAGGTGTAAAGATAGAACGCGAGACACAGACGCTGGCGACCATAACCATCCAGAACTATTTCAGGATGTATGAGAAACTCGCCGGCATGACGGGTACGGCGGAGACTGAGGCTTCCGAGTTCCACCAGATATACAAGCTTGATGTCATCGTGGTGCCGACCAACCGGCCCTGCCAGCGGATGGACAGCAACGACTGCATATACAAAACGAAACGTGAAAAATACAGAGCTATAATCGACGAGGTTGTAGAATGTCATGGCAGAGGACAGCCTGTCCTGCTGGGTACGGTTGCCGTGGACGCCTCTGAGATATTGAGCCGCATGCTGAAGCGCGAAAGGATACCGCACAACGTCCTGAATGCTAAAAACCACGAGCGGGAAGCCGAGATTGTATCCAGAGCAGGCCAGCGGGGGGGGGTGACGGTTGCCACCAACATGGCCGGCCGCGGTACCGACATAAAACTGGGCGAGGGCGTGGCTGATATCGGCGGGCTGCATGTGATAGGGAGCGAAAGGCATGATTCAAGGAGGATAGACAGGCAGTTGCGCGGGCGTTGCGCCCGGCAGGGTGACCCCGGATCTTCGAGGTTTTATATTTCTTTGGAGGACAACCTTATGCGCCTGTTCGGGTCGGATCGCATGGTCTCGATAATGTCCAAACTGGGAATGGAAGAAGGAGAAGAACTTCAGCACCCCTGGCTGAACCGATCGATCGAGACCGCCCAGAAACGTGTCGAGCAGCACCATTTTTCAATAAGGAAACGCACACTTGAATACGACGATGTGATGAACAAGCAGCGCGAGGTTGTCTACGGTTTCCGCAAAGAGGTACTGCTTTCGGATGATCCGAGATCGCTTCTTTTCGATATTGTCCATGAAGAAGTAGAGAACCATGTAGATGATGCTCTCGACAGGCAGTTGAACGAGTTCTTTGACGGTGAGGGTCTTCTTTCGTGGCTGAATACGACGTTTCCACTGGGCTTTTCGCCGGAGATATTGAAGACGAATTCCGAGGAAGGTTTTCCTGACCGCCAAACTCTTCTTTCGAAGGTCATCGGAAAGATCGAAGAGGCATATGAAACCAAAGAGGAACTTGAGGACTCGGAATCCCTGCGCTGGCTCGAGCGCCAGACGATACTTGACGCGGTTGACCGCCTCTGGCAGGATCATCTTTACGCGATGGACTACCTGCGTTCGAGCATCAACCTCCGGGCGTATGCCCAGAAAGACCCTCTTGTTGAGTACAAACACGAGGCGTTCAACCTCTTTTCGGAGATGATGGGAGAGATAAATCAGGAGATATTGACCAACATGTTCAGATCCGCCACGAGCCTGGCGGCATTCGAGGAACTTTTGGCCTCGGTGCCACAGGAACTGGTTCACGACCAGATAGAACAGTTCGGCGGCGATGAGATGGAGAACCGGAACACGCCGGACGGTGGCCAGGCCGCTCTCCCCGACGCGGCCGAGCAGCTGCAGGTGACGTTTCGCAGGGAGCTTCCGAAAGTCGGGAGGAACGATCCGTGTCCATGCGGAAGCGGAAAGAAATTTAAAAAATGCTGCGGGAAATAAGAAACCGAATCCCCTGCATGGGAGTTTGCAATGAAAAGCAAAAAAGTATGGACAATTTTTTCAGTGGCAGTGACGCTTGGTGTTCTGCTCGGCGCGGGCCTGGCTCTGATACCCGTCTTCGATTACAAGTACGCACTTGATCTGGCGGTTCCCTATACGGTCAAGCACGCTCCGCAGGAGACGCCGCTGGACCCTTTTCAGCATCTGCCCTATTTCCCGGCGATACTTGTCGCATTCTATCAGGTCTTCAGAAACCGCCGTAGCAGGGAGCGGCGATTGTTCTGGATACTTCTGGGTTCAGTATCCCTTTTTCTTCTCTGGCGCGAACTTCCCTATGACGAACGGATACTGGGCGCAAATACTTTCAGTTACGCCAAATATCTGACGGAGGAGCATATTCCCATACTTCTGCGCCTTTCTTTCGCCGTTGTTTCAATGGCCCTGATATCCTTTCTGGGCCTCTGGACCCTGTTCAGGGTTTACAAGGCGCCCGGCAAGATTTTCAATGTTTTTAAACAGAACCTTTTCTCCGCGGGCGGAGCCCTTCTGGTCCTTTCTTTCTTTTTCCTGGGACTTGCCCAGGCTTTCGACAAGCACAGGAGTACCGATAAGCTGCTGCATCTCAATATCTCCGCTTTTGAGATCAAGGACTACGTGGAAGAATCCCTCGAGGTGCTCGGTCCGTATTTTCTGAGCGCCGCGGTTGTCATTCTGGCGGTCTCTTTCAAAGTCGACTCCAGAAAAGAAGAGGATGTTCCGGATAAGGCGACAGCGCCTGGGTAATGCGTTCAAACAAGGCATAATACCTTAAACCTGAATGAAGCAGTTAAATTGCAAAAAAGAAAAAAATAATTCGATCATGGCCAAGACTCAAAACAGCTCCTCAATAATGATTGTCGACGACGATAACGCGTCAGTACTGATGCTCAGCACGGCGCTTGCCGGCGACTACGACTACAATATGATACATAAATGCGGCGACGGAGTCGAGGCTCTCAGGCTTATCGGGATTCATAACCTTAAAAAGACTGCCCGAAAAGACCATGTCCTGCCGGATGTCATGCTCCTGGATATTGTTCTGCCCGGTATCAACGGTTTTGAAGTCTGCCGCCTTATCAAGGAGGAACATCCGCAGATACAGATAATGTTGATGACAGCATACGAGATTGAGGACATACAGTCAAAGGTGCTCGATTCCAATGCCGACAGTTTTCTGCACAAACCATATAAAGTGAAGGAACTCCTTACAAGGGTACGTATTCTCGCTGGAAAGAGCAGGAGGCTCCGGGACGGTGGTGAAAAATGAAGACGGAAGCTCTGAAAAAGATCACGGACATGTCTATACTGGTCGTTGACGACGAGGATTGGGCCCGTAAACTGATGGAAAAGACTCTCCGGAACGCGAATTATACGAATATCAAATGCGCTGCCGGCGGGCGTGAGGCGCTGCATATCCTCGGTTTCAAGGATGAACGGGCTCCTGCGGATGCATCCTTCGACCTCGTCCTTCTGGATATAGCTCTTCCGGATATAAGCGGTTTTGACGTCTGCCGCCTGATAAAAAACTCCGGGCTGGAAATTCCGGTTATACTGGTTTCCTGCATGGAGATAGACGATGTCTACGACCGTATCCTTGAGGGAGACGATTTTATCTCGAAACCGATCAACGGTATCGAACTGATCACGCGTGTTCAGCTCATCCTGCAGAAAAGAGAAAAGAATATATATAAAGATATAGACGCGAGTTTGCAGAGAGACCAGAGCCTTCCAGGCATCGGGGATGTTGTGAGCGGGTATTCTGTCATGGACACCCTGGGATGGGGGAACTCGACCGTGGTATATGAGGTTCTGGACAAAAACAATGGCGAACTCTACGCGATGAAAATACTCACAAAGTACGCCAGTACCTTCAGGGATATTGCCACGCGCTTTGACAATGAACGAAAGATAATGTCCATG
>CAZGYO010000054.1:0-3387 GCA_964530455.1 uncultured Victivallales bacterium | reverse complement strand
ATCCGAATATAATAAAATATGTGAATTCAGGGGACTATAACGGGTTGCCGTACATCGTGATGGAATATGTCAAAGGCGTTGATTTCGAGGACTTCCTCGCGGCAATAGACGTTCACATTCCCCTTGAGGTGATTCTTAAGATCGCCATAGAACTTTCCACCGCGATAAGCGAACTCCACAAAAACGAGATCATCCACCGCGATATAAAGCCGAAGAACCTTCTTTACAACACCGAGAGCGGGGACATAAAACTTGCCGATTTCGGTATATCAAAACTTCCTGATTCCCCGCACGTCACCCGCGACGGGCTTGTCATGGGGACACCCGTGTATCTGGCGCCGGAGGTATTCAGGGGGGATTCAGCCACTATATTCTCGGACATCTACTCTTTCGGCGCGACGATATATCATCTGGTAATGGGTCGACCGCCTTTTCTCGCGAATGATTCTATAGAGCTTTACGAGAAACACAATTCGGCGGAACCGGACCGGATATCTTCATTCCGCAACGACCTTCCTGAAGAATTGGACGAACTTATAGTGGGACAGTGCCTTGCCAAGAATCCGTTTGACCGCCCCGGGGCGATGGAGGAAGTGGAAAAGAAACTCTCTGAAATACTCGACAGAAATGTCGCAGTGAAATAGTAAGCCTGCCTATTTTCCGTCTTTTGAGATATGTTTCATCACCGGTATTGCCTTGGTTATTGTCGTGACCATCTCTCTCTGAGCCATGCGCACCCTGATTCTGTCCTGCTGGGCTTTGACAAGATCTATGGAAACCACGACCTCGCCGGCACGCGGACGCCGGGCGGGATAGAAGGCGATCATCTTCATTATAAGCGCGCTTATATCCACGGGGATATCCTCCCGAAGCTCATGCGGGGCCGGAGGCGGCTGAAAGGATACGGTATCCGGAGTTAAAAGCCTGTGTTCGGCTTCGTTGAATTTCTCCTCGTCTTTTCTTTCGGGTTTACGTATTCTCGAGTATATAGTTTCGATATCCGTTTTGCCCTCGAACGGGTATCTTCCGGTGAGGAGGTAGTAGAAAACGGCGCCGAGACTGTAGATGTCGCCCCGTTTTTCCTCGACGCCCATCTGGACTTTTTCCGGGCTGACGAAATACTTTGAGCACGACAGGGCTTCATCAGAATACTTCTGCTTCATCATATACAGAAACCTTGAAAGAAAAAAGTTTTTGAGGCGAATGTTGCTGCGTGCGTCTATCTGTATGCATTCCGGAGATATGTTGTGGTGGCAGACTTCCTTGTGGTGGGCCGTCTTTAACGCGACAGCGACTTTTTCAATGAGATTTATTACATTGTCAATGTCCAGCAATCCCTGTTTTTCCGGGATATAGCATCCCAGGTCATAACCGTCCATAACGGGTTCAGTGACAAAAAAGCGGTCTTCCTCTATCCCATAGTTGAGGACCGGGCATATGGCGGGATTTTTCAGCGTGCTGAGCAGTAGCGCGTCTTCACGGGCAAGTTCGAGTACTTCCCTGTAGTCTTCAATATCTGTCTCAAGGATATATATAAGGGAGTTCATGTTCTGCGCCTTGTCGAAGCCCTCGTAAAGGTGCAGATGCGATATTTTTCCGAGATCCTTTTCAAGCTGCAGGTAGCCGATCATCATCGGCACGCTTATCCGGGCCCCGCACAATGAACACTCGCAGAGAGTGAAAGCTTCTATCCCCTCTATGTCCATTTCACTGTTGCAACCATGACAGATGATTTCTTTCATTTAAAAATATAACCTTTCTTCGCTTTTCTGCTTGAGCTACCCCCTAATCTAATCGAAATATTCCATGAAGCAAATCTAACGCTGCTACCGCTGCCGTCTTGTAAAATTGGCTCAATGAACTGATTTCATTTCGGGAAATTACACTCGGCAGGTGGCTAAGCATCGAATTCGGTTGTAAAATTATGCAGTTTCTTGTAGATTTGTTTGTCGAAAAAATTCTAATCAATAAGAAGACATTCTGAAGTGTTTGAAAACAAAAGTGTGATTGCAATCGACGGGCCGGCGGCGTCCGGGAAAAGTTCCGTATCCAGGCGGCTGGCGGAACGCATAGGTGCGCTTTATCTGAACACCGGCAACATGTACCGGGCCATTACATGGTATGCTATGCGTGTTGAAAATATTGACATCTCAACCGCCTGCCGGGAAGACATTCTGCGGGTACTGGAAGGTCTCGACCTTTCACACAGACTCGATCCTGAAAAGGGTCTGGTTCTGCTGGTCAACGGCAGTCCGGCGCCGCCCGGGATACGCTCCCCTGAAGTGGCTGAATGGGTCAGCAGGGTCTCCGCGATGCCGGATGTTCGCGCATGGCTTGTCGAAAGACAGAGGAAAGCCGCTCGGCACGGAATAATTGTTGTCGAGGGAAGGGACATCGGGACGGTCGTGTTTCCGGATGCAGCATGCAAGTTTTTTCTGACCGCGAGCCCGGAAGTCCGCGCCGTAAGAAGGCTTGAACAGGAAGGAGAGACGGCCCGGGGGGCCACTGTGGAGTCGGTCGCGCGCGAAATAGCTGAAAGGGACAGAATGGATTCCTCCCGGAAGGTCGCCCCGCTGAAAAAGGCCGATGACGCGGTCACGATAGACAGCAGCGACATGAGTATAGACGAAGTCCTGGAAGTCATCATGGAAAACATAGAGGGTAAGATATGAGAAAGAGCCATATGGAATACCGCGTGCCTTACGCCGACACCGACCAGATGGGTATTGTCTACTACGCCAACTACCTGGTCTATTTCGAGAGACTCAGGAACGAGTTGCTGCGCGAAGGCGGACTGCCATACTCTGAAGTAGAGGCCTGCGGCATCTTCCTTCCTGTTATCGAAGCGAAATGCAGGTATAAAGCCCCGGCAAGATACGATGACCTGCTCGTCTTCTCGGGATGGGTCGAAGAGATAAGGGGACCGAAGATAACGATACGGTGCGAGGTCCGAAAAGACGGTGAACTACTGGTCTCCGGGTACACCGTCCATGCATGTGTGGACATTGAAACACGCCGTCCGGTAAGACCGCCGGAAAAGATTGTCAAGATGTCAGGTAACAACTGAAGGTGCCGAAGAATGATTCTCAGGATTCTCGGACTGCTGTTCATGCTAATCGGTCTTTTTGCCGTATCGAAACCGGAACGGCTGAGAAAGCGTTTTCAGAAAAAGACGTACAGGAAACTTCGCCGGCGCATTTTCCTGATAGCGCTGTTTTTTGCGCTTCTTTTGATCGGGGCCGCTTTGCGGCAGGGAATGGCGCTTGGTTCAATACTGACAGTTCTGGGACTTGCGGTTCTGCTTAAAGGATACTATTTTCTGAAGGCTAAAAGTGCTGAGACCACGATGAAGTTCTTTGGCGATCTTGAACTGAAATGGTACAGGTT
>CAZGYO010000053.1:0-10534 GCA_964530455.1 uncultured Victivallales bacterium | reverse complement strand
CTGAGTTCCAGGAGTTCGCTGTTGATGATGGTGTATATTTCGGCGTAGTCCATGTTTCCGACTGTCTCTTGCTCCTGTTCGGTAAGTTCTTTGTGGAGCACGGGGACGGGCTGGATAAAAAAGGCCGTTTTTATAGCCGACCCGATTCCCAAAGCGTGCACCTGCGTTATATACTTTTTATACTGCGCGAGGTTGTACGCCGAACGCCTTTCCCTGCTCCAGCCGCCAGGGAAGCAGTATATCTTCCGGAGATCGGTGATTGCGTCGGAAGGTGCGGCGGACATTATCCCGCGGAGCTTGTAGGAGAAAAGCCAGCCTGCACGCGTGTTGTCGAGTATGAAATTGTTTCTGGATCATACGTATATCCTGTTGCTAATCCAGGCGGAGGCGAGTTCCTCCGCCGAACCCGATACCAGGGGGTTTATGCTGATATACCTCATTGACGGGTACTCCAGGCGGTAGTCAGGATTTTTTATCGAAAAATGCTCGTTGAACCCGTCGAGAGTGACCACCGCATCTATCACATCCGAATACAGGCTCATGATAATAAGTTGCTGGGGCTGTTTCCAGGCGCCGTCGGCCCCGTTCAGGATAAGGACTTCGCGCCCGTTGAAATCGTATCTGCGGTTGAGTATGTCCTCGAGGTATTTAGATCCGTCATCGTGCGGCTCTACGAACTGGCTTGCGACGGACCCGCCGGTGAAAAGAATCACGAACTTGTCATTGTCCCTGAGCATGGGGAAATCCGGTCCGAACAGACCGACATTGTTGAAACCCCTGCTGGGTCTGTGTACATGCGCCAGGTAGGGATGTGGATAAAGGGTTTCCAGATAGGTCTGGTTTCTGCGGAAAATATTCGAGAGAAAAGTGTTTTCTCTTTCCAGTTTGTAGAGTTTCGAAGTGCTTAATGTGCCGAATTTTGCGTAGGCGTAGATCGAGCTGAAGATCTCTATCATGATAAAAGCAGCCAAAAATGACAGAAGAATGGCGGCCAGCCTCATAAGCCGGTATTTCACTCCGCCGTTTCCGGAGCGCCTATGCGCGCTTGTCTCTTTGTCTTTTTTTTCTGGCATGACAGTCGCTGTCCCGATTTGATGAAGGCTCGGGTTGCCTCTGCGACACGAATAATATAGGTGCTTTATTTCATTGCTCAAGAGAAATCCTGTGCCGGGACCCTGATGCGGGCTTGACGGAGCATGTCGCGTAATATATTATACTCACGATGCCAGCCAGAAATTTTCATGAAATTTTCGGGCTGGCTTACTGGCGTTGAAACTGCCGTGGAAAAGAAGCGCAGAGGAGGCTCATATGCCGGAAAACCACAATTCTGAAAAATCCGTACTCAGCGATCTCGAACCGGATGTGCTCGAAACGGTAAGGATCAGATGCCCGAAATGCGGGGCGGACATCCGCGAGAGCGCGGAGAACAGGCACAGAATCGTCTGCTTCTGTTGCGGCAGGCATATATCCGTCAATGACAGGAAGGGCGATCCCGGCGTCCTCCACGAAACCTTAATGATGCCCAGGGGAAGCGTGAGAGCGCTGGTAACACTTCTTATGGCCGGGCTGGTCTGGCTTCTGACAGCCGCCGGACGCGAAGTCCCCGGACATCTTCTGGGCCTTATCCTGACTGTTACCGGATACTATTTCGCGTTCAGGAAAAAGTCACAGGGCGGGCCGGCGCGGGACCCGTTCAGGGACATCACCGAATCCGGAAGGGAGCGTCCTCTTCACCTGCCGGCCGGCGCAATACGCGCGGTCCTGGTATGCGGTTTCATCCTGTGCGGGATAGCGGCGTACCGCAGAGGTCTTATGTCGGATCCCGAGCACCTGGAGTTCTTCGTTATTCTCGCCGGGCTTGCCGCCGGCTACTTTTTTGCGAAATTCACGGGTGGAGCATCCTCCGTGAAGCTTTCAAACTGCATCTGCCACGCCAAGGGCGCGCTTGTGCTTGCAGCTTCCGCCGCCGCGGTACTTTTCGCTTTCGTTCCTCCGCCGGCCCCGCAGCTCCCGCTTCTGCTGTCCTGTTTTATCAGCTTCTATTTCGGATCGAAAAGCTGATACATATTTTCCTTGGCCCCCGGTCCACATTGTTCGTAGAATGCGTGTCAGACGCCGCGCGTCCGGCCGTCCCAGATATATTTATGGAGCTGGAGTCCGAGTCTCGCCCGGATTTTGTCTTTCAGCATCCATTCCGCGAGTTTTGCAGGATTCATGATATCGAAAGCGGGGCTGAGAATAACGTCCAATGTTTTTTGATGAAGTCCGAATTCTTCGATTTTCCCGAGGGCGAAATCGTAGTCGGCGCGGTCGGAGAGCACAAATTTTACCTGGTCGATCTGTCGAAGATTTGCGAAATTGGCAACGCAGATACTCTCGGACTCTCCGCTTGACGGGCATTTCCAGTCGAATATCCGTATGCAGCGCGGGTCGAGTTTATCCGCAGGCAGGCTTCCGTTAGTTTCGAGGAGCACTGTGAATCCGCGGTCGAGCAGCCCGGAGCAGAGATCACTGCAATATTCCTGCAGTAGCGGTTCGCCCCCGGTTACCTCCGCGAGTTTCAATCCCGAGGCGTCGGCCCGGTCGATTATTGCCTCCACGGAAATCCTGTCTCCGGAATCTGATATCGAGGCATATTTAGTGTCGCAGTAGCTGCATTTCAGGTTGCATCCCGCGAGTCTTACAAAGAAACAGGGAAGACCGGCATAGGTGGATTCGCCTTGTATGCTGACGAATATTTCAGATATCCGCAATATCTTCGGCATAGGAGGCTGCGCTATCGGCGGATTCGCGTACCCGCACTTTTGTGACTTTGAGTTTTTCTGCGCTGATTTTCCCGGACATGCGTTCGAATATCCAGCGTGCGATGTTTTCGCTGCTCGGATTTTTCTCCAGGAACTCCGGGACTTCGTTAAGGTTCTTGTGGTCGAGTTCGGAGAGTATTTCGCAGAGGATTTTCCGGAGGGTTCTGAAATCCACGGCTATACCAAGTTCATCAAGCTCGTCAGTCCTTACCGCCACCTCGACCACCCAGTTATGTCCGTGGAGTTCTGCACAGTCGCCGGGATACTGCCTGAGGCAATGCGCGGCGGAAAAGTCCTGTTTTATCTCTACTTCGTACATTGCCGTACCGCTACTTGAAGACTTCGATTTCTGGAATGGAGTAGCTCGCCGCCCCCTTGACGCACTCTATCTTGAGGTATTTTACATCCTTATTGAGTTCGATAGTGTCCGTTCCCCCGTCGCCTTTTTTCTCTTCGAAATGAAGATCCCAATTATCTTTCCTCGAGCTGGTATATACCTTGTAGTGTTCTGCAGACTCGAACTTTGCCCAGTGGATTACGAGTTTGCCGGCATGAATGGCTCCATTTAGGGTTATCCTGAATTCTATGTGCTGAGGGGAACTATTCTGGCTTTCCCATTTTGTTTTCATATCGCCGTCGAAAGCCTTTTCAGGTTCCTGACCGCCCTTATGGCTGCTTGCGGATATTCTGATGCACTCGTGTTTGCCCGAACTCCCGGAACTGCTTTTTTTCAGTTTTTCCTCGAGCATCTTGTTGTACTTGTCTCTTTCCTCCTTCGACATCGTTCCCCGTTTTGGGGCGCTGCTTTCGGCCGCCGCCGTATCCTTTCCTTCAGTTTCAGCGGCAATTTCCCCCGGCATTTTCGCTTTCTTCTTTTTGGGCCTGAGGTGTTCGGCGTAGATCCCTTTGTCGGGGATGTTCCGCGGATCGGAGAACGGGTCTGAGCCTATATCCTTGAAAGACAGCGGAATGTCCGGGGCTTTTCCGGGCATGAGTTCGAATCTCAAATCATAGGCCTTCGGCGCGTTTGCCGGCGGAAGCTGCACCTTGAACAGCAAAGTGTATGTATTGCGCGGGCTGACGTTCACTATCTGCCAGTCGGCCGCGCTGAAATGCCCGTTGCCCTCCCGTATTGCGATGCAGGGGTATTCCCTGTTTCCGAGAACCAGGGAGTAGTCGTAAATACCAAGACTGCGTCCTTTGTCGGGTTTGACGAATACCGCGGCATAGGCGACATCCGTGGTTATCCTGGAAGGGGGTTCGTATTTGCTGACCCCCTTGATTTGAGGGGCTTTTCTGCTCAATTCGGCTGCAATTATCCACCCGGAACGGAAGCGCTTCATCCCGAACTCGTCCTCGGCGGATAATGCCGTCAACGAGAGCAGGAACACAAGCACTACTGTTTTGCGCAGCAGCTTGGCTATGGTATTCAATATTGACATCGTATTAACCTTCGACCTTCGAACCGGCGTACATATTCAGCGAACCGCGTTGGTAGCGCAGGCGCTTTTGGCGCGAACGCCACGGAGAGTTTTTAAATTGGCTCCTCCTGTAAATATGCCCTGCAAAACCTGATAAGTCAATCCCCTGTAGCGTCATTGCTATTTTTACGAAAAAGATTTTCCGGAATTGAATTGGAACAGTAGTCCGCGGACAGTTCTTCGAAGCCGACTTTGGTTTTCCAGCCAGGACCGTAGACCAGAAAGTCCGTGACGGTATAGAGTTCGTTGACTTTTTTGAACGCGCTTATCTCGAGGGTCCTGAGAACCTTGCCCTTTTTGTAATGCGCATTATCGGGGAATATGGATATTTTCAGCGGGAACCCGTACTTTTCGGATATCGCGACGACGGCGCGCTCTTCGCTTTTTGGCGATTTGAGGAGGAATACGCGGCATCCCGCACCCCTGACGGACGTTTCCGGAACTTCTTTGACCATGTCCCAGTATATGAATGAAAGCGTCAGGTCCTCGGGCCTGAGTCCGAAATTCGCGAGTATGGATTTTTCGGGATCGACACCATTATCGCTGATAATGCTGGTAGAATCCGCTCCGCTTTCATAGCTCTGGCTTATGAAGTAGCCTTCGTTGCCGCCGGCGACAAACCTTGCCAGTATTCTGTCGGAAGTGAATCGGACGCCAAGATAGACCTCCGCCTCTCTTATCTCCCGTCCGCGCCTTCTGTGGACGGCCTTGCCCTCCATCATGCACCATGTTTCCCGTTCCGGGGGGCGGCGCACCGCTTCCAGGAAAAAGGCGGCATCGTTCTGTTCCGTTCCGGGCTCATCCTGATTCTGGGTCAGGCCGACGGAGCAGGCGCAAAAAAGGAAGACTGAGACTGTGCGTAAAACTGTCATGATAATGCTCGGCGGGGAATATAGCTCGCATATTCTCCTTAAACCAGCATGGCCGCCATGTTTTGTGAAAAACACGCATACTCGGCATTGCAGGCTGGCATATGGTTGTTTATGAATGTATATTCTCGTCTGACAGCACGGTGAAACAACAGGGACGGAGTTTTTAATGGCTGACAAAAGCTACATATACAGTTACCGGGGTCCGATGGGGGCTGGGTCGGAAAAACGCGGCGGCGGCAAAAATTTTCTTTTTCTGGTACTTGTAATAGGTTTGGGGGTTACGGTTTATTATCTGATCAGCAAGGGATGCGTTCCTGTTTCCCCATCCGGCGCGGGACGGGAGGAATTGGAAAAAGTTCCGGAACAGGGGGCTACCGGGGAGTCCGGAGAATCAGCCTCTCCTCGCGCGGGGCCGCCTCCAAAGCTGGAAATGGACGTTGAGACGGCTTTTGAAAATGCCCGGAAGCATCTCAAGGCCGAGAAATTCGTCGAAGCGCGTGACTTTGCCAGGGCCGCCTGGGAGGGCATACCCGAAACCCATCCGCTGAGGGATCAGTGCGAGGAAATACTTAACAAGGCCAATACGAGGCTTGTAACAAGCAGCATACCGTGTCCAGAGAAGGAGCGCTACACGATCAAGTCCGGTGACAGCCTTATCGGGATCGCCAAGAAGTTCAACACAACTCTGGAAGCATTGCAGATGACCAACGGTCTTGATCCGACCAAGTCCACGATATTCCCGGGCAAGACCCTGTACATATACAAGGGGGACTGGCGGATTGAGGTATCGCGTGACGACTACAAACTCTATCTTTTCAACGGAAAAAATATTTTTAAAGCATACAAGATCGGGCTTGGAAAACATGGTCGCACCCCTGCCGGGGAATTCGTCATCCATGTGAAGCAAAAGGATCCGACCTGGTATTACGAAGGCAGAGCGATTTCCTACGGAGATGAAGAAAACGTTCTGGGAACAAGGTGGATGTCTCTGAAACCCGTCGGAGACACAGACCCCGATCTGAAGGGCTACGGGATACACGGGACCTGGGAGCCGGAGAGCATAGGAACATCGAGCAGCAACGGATGCGTACGCATGCTGAACGAAGATGTCAACGAACTTTATTCTCTTGTAACTCCGGGCACGAAAGTAATTATCGAGGACTGAAAAAATGCTGAAAACCGCGCTTGATTTTGAAAAACCGATAGTGGAACTCGAATCAAAGATTGAGGATCTGGAGAAACTGGGAGCGGACAACGATATGGATGTGAAAAGTGAGCTGGATTTGCTCCGCGTAAAGGTGGAGGAGACGCAAAAAAACATCTACGGGAAACTGACAGCATGGCAGCGGGTCCAGCTTGCCAGGCATCCGCAGCGTCCCTACATGCTCGATTATGTCGAACGCGTGTTCAGCGATTTTACCGAGCTTCACGGCGACAGGCGTTTCGCTGAAGACCCGGCGGTAGTCGGTGGATTTGCCAGGTTCAACGGCGAACCCGTGATGCTTGTAGGCACGCAGAAGGGGAGAAACACGAAGGAGAATGTATTCCGGAATTTCGGATGCCCCCACCCCGAGGGCTACAGGAAAGCTCTGCGGATAATGCGGATCGCGGAAAAAGCGAAGATTCCTATAATATCTATAATTGACACTCCCGGCGCCTTTCCCGGCATTGCCTCGGAGGAGCGTCACATAGGCGAAGCGATTGCGGTAAATCTGCGTGAGATGTTTACATTTTCGGTTCCTTTTATCGCGATGGTCATTGGAGAGGGCGGCAGCGGTGGAGCCCTGGGAATCGGAGTAGGGAACAGTATTCTGATCATGGAGAACGCATATTACTCGGTGATAACCCCGGAGGGCTGTGCCGCCATTCTCTGGAAGGACCGCTCGTTCTCATCGAAGGCGGCGGAATCTCTCCGTCTTACTGCCAGCGACCTCAAGGAGTTCGGCATTGTAGACGAAATTGTTCCCGAACCGCTTGGGGGCGCGCACAGGGACCACGATGCAGCCGCGGACCTGTTTGCAAAAAGCCTGAAAAAAGAACTTGAGAAGTTCTCTTCGATGTCGGTCCGGGAACTTCTGGATTCGAGATATGAGAAGTACCGGAGCATCGGTGTTTACACGGAATAATTTCCCGGAGAGGACATGAAAAAGTTCGGTATTCGACCAGCCTCCCCGGAGGATGCCCGGCGCATATACGATATTCTGCGGGAACATGCTGAAAAAGGACTCCTGCTAAAGAGAGATATCGAGGATATACGGAGCCGCATCGACAATTTTTTCGTCGCTGAAAGCAAAGGTGAAGTCATCGGGTGCTGCGCTTTGCGTAATTTCGGGAACAATCTGCACGAAATACGATCTTTGGCGGTGGACGCCGCATTTTTCGGGATGGGAGCCGGAACTGAACTTGTCCGGCACGGAATAAGGCTTGTATCCGCATCCGGAAACGAGCGGCGCAGGCTCTTTGCGCTGACATACCGCCCCGGACTCTTTGAAAGACAGGGGTTCAGAAAGGTCGAAAAGGATATTTTTCCGGAAAAGATATGGCACGACTGCAGAGAATGCCCGAAAAAAGACTGCTGCGACGAAACAGCAGTTCTTCTTGAGTTATGAATCTGAGAAAAGACAGTGACACAGCGCGCTCCAGGCCGAAACCGGCGGCCTCGCGCGCATTCCACGCGGTGCAGGGCGAACATGTCGACATTTTTGTCTACGGAACCCTTCTTCATGACCAATACCTTCGCAGGTTACTCCGGCGAAACGTGGAATCGGTTCCTGCAATATTATACAACTACATGCGGATATCGCCTTCATGGAGCTTCCCCTTTGTCGTTATGCAGAGGGGCGCGAAGACCCAGGGAAAGGTTCTCAGAAACATTTCGCGTGATGAACTTGCCATTCTCGACGAATTTGAAAGTATAGACGTCCTCTACAGGAGGCAGAGGGTCGTGGTCAGGACAGATTCCGGCAGGCAGAGGTGTTTCACTTATATCGGGAACATCGAAGAGATCGAAAGGTCCGCCAAGAAAAAGATCAAGTTCGAGGAACGCTACAGCCACTTCATTGAAAAGAAGATAGACGGCATCCTGGAGGAGATGCCTTCGACCCGGAGCAATCTCGCCCGTCGCGTCCTGCGTGAACTGATGGGGTCCACGGTGGACAACATCATTGAATCCCACTTCGAGGGAAACTATATATGCAACCATATAATGAAACAGGCGCTTAAAGACGCCAGCCCGCCGCGTCTCGTGGATCTGCTGAAGAACCAGGACCTTGTCCCGTATGCGCACAACTACATGAAACTTGCCTGTCAGCATATAATATTCAACCAGATAGAGGAGCGCGTGTCCCACGAGTACACGGAGGCTGTGCGGGTGTCGGAACAGTACTACAGGCACGGAATAGGTATACTGATAGCGCTGATTTTCTACAACCGGCACAAAGGGAAGATAGAAACCGTCTTAGGGGAAAACGGGTTCGACAGCCTGAAACAAGGCTGGAGTTACAGGGATTACGCGACATGCGCGATAGGCATAGCTGACAGCATATACAACGCTTCGGACATAGAGGATATAATACGCTACATAGAGGAGAGCTGGATTTCTTCTCCCACGCCGATGGGCGCGGAGCTTGAGTTCAGCGATATGGGCGCTCGTACGATCTACGCGAAACCCGGGGAAGAACCGCGTTTCGACTGTTTCAACTGGTTCTACGACTTTGACATGCTGCGCCGCACCTGGAAACTTGGCGGACACGTTGATTCCCACCGTCAGATGGCTGTCGGCCAGGCTCGGCACAGGGGCTTCCTCGAATACGCTTTGGGCCGTTTCGAGATAATCGGTGATCTTTCGAGGCCAATCTGCGATTCTCCCGCGATAATGTCGCTGATGATAAATGAACTTGTCAAGTTTCTGGACATCCGCCCGCACAGCCTGCACGTATCGATGGAACTGAGAAAGGACTCGGTGACGGACGCCCTCCACCGGGAGGAGGATCTGGCATGCCTGCTGATGCTCGGCGGAGATTTGAGCAGTGATGAGAACGGGGTGCTGCGTGAGCAAAGGATATACAGCGGGTCCCTGGACACGAATTACCGGAATTCGCTCAACTTTTCCGACAGGAAACATCATTTCTATAAAAGTTCCGGGGAGGAGGGCGACGGCGCGGAGGTGATGGAGTACAAGTATATGCGCTTGCACAAGGGCGGATTCGACTACGAGATGCTCATAAGCGCGCTTAAAGGGTATCAGTTCGCGACACAGGCCAGACCGCTTTCGGCCCGCATTAAAACCACGGATGAACTTCCGGAACAGAGATTCATGCGCGAATGGGCGGAATCGCCTGCCGCCGTCGACCCGGGCGCGATAGCCTCTTTCGCCGACAAGGTGCGCGAGGGGCTGTCGATTGAGACCAGTTTCTGCAAGCCGGGCGGACGGGTCTTCGAAATCATAAACCGCATGACCGAATATCTATATCAACAGAACAAGATGATCAATGACAGCGAAAACAGATAACAGACCGATAGGAATATTCGACTCCGGCATAGGCGGTCTCACCGTGGCTTCTTCGCTGCACCTCGCGCTGCCGGGTGAAAGTCTTATTTATCTCGGCGACACCGCCAGGCTTCCCTACGGGGACAAATCTCCTGACACCGTCCTGAGCTTCGGGCTGGAAAACAGCCGTTTCCTGATCTCGCACGGGGTCAAACTCATAATCGTGGCGTGCAATACCGTATCCGCTCTCGCGGTTGACAGGCTCAGGGAGTCGTTTCCAGAAACGCCCATAATAGGCGTACTGGAAGCGGGTGTTGCGGCCTGTCTTGAAAAAAAACCCGCGAAACTCGCGGTAATAGGAACAAGGGCGACGGTACGGAGCGACGCGTACCGGCGGAAGATACACGAGCAAGATCCCTCTGTCGATGTAGTCAGCATAGCATGTCCGCTTTTTGTCCCGCTTGTCGAGGAGGGCCTGACGAAACACGAAATATGCCGCTTAAGCATAGAGCATTACCTGTCCGGACTCAAAAAAAGCAAGCCCGACCTGCTTCTCCTGGCCTGTACACACTACCCGCTGCTGCGCGAGGAACTTGACATGTATTTCGATTCGGGGACAGACATAGTGGACAGCGCTGAGGCCTGCGCCCTTTACGCGGAATGCTTTCTTCATGAAAAAGGTATTCCCTCCTCAAGCGACAGAGGCCGCCTGCGTTTTTTCGCGACCGATATCTCCGCCTCTTTCCAGGAACAGGTCGCGCGTTTTTCAGGATCCCCGGATCTAACGCCTGAATTCGCAAGGCTCGGTTGACTGTGTTTTTTGTTTTTCTATTTCTTTTCCCTTATTATTTTCAGGGCTGAAAGCCTGTAATCCCAGGCATCGCCCGG
>CAZGYO010000052.1:0-10595 GCA_964530455.1 uncultured Victivallales bacterium | reverse complement strand
TGAATGTATCCTTCTGAAAACTTGACAAACTACATATCTGAAATATACGGGCCAGAGGGGGCACACGTCACGGATTCACGAAAAAGCTTTCCCCGCTTCTGAAACCGATTTTATTTACAATTAATTCGGCCTTAACATTTCTCTAACATTGCCCCTTTAGATTAATTGGCGAAGATGAAAACGAGTCCATTCTAATTGTAACAACGAGGGCTTTAAAATTTTCACCCGAAGGACGAAGCCGGATGTGCCTAAATGATTTCGTGAAAGAGCCGGATTAGGTTCATCAGGCCCAGGCGTGGACAAAGCAAATTTATCTGTAAGGAGGAAGGCCTATAGAAAAATTAGGAACTAAGGATTTCGACGGACAAGTGGAATCGCGGAAAACAAGCAAAAGAAATTAGCTAATTACAAAGGAGCAAAGACAAAGATTATGAAAAAAGCAATTCTCTCGATACTGGCGGTGGCCGGTCTTGCGGCTACAGCCTCGGCTCAGGACAAACTGGTACTTGACGGTTCGACGACCGTCGGCCCGATAGCAAAAGCTTTCGCCGAGTATTTCATGGCAAAGAACAAGGGCGTCAATGTCACGGTCAGCGAATCCGGCAGCGGAAACGGCGCGAAGAGTCTCATCAACGCGACCTGCGACATCGCCGACATGTCTCGCCCGATGAAGGATAAGGAATTCGCGGCGGCCGCGGAAAAAGGCATTCAGCCGGTTCCGCATGTAGTGGCGCTCGACGGGCTTCCTATACTGGTTCATCCGAGCAACCCGGTGTCCGAACTGACTATTGAGCAGGTTCGCGACATCTATCTCGGGAAGATAAAGAACTGGAATGAGATCGGCGGTCCCGCCAGAGAAATCGTGGTTGTAACCCGCGACACCAACAGCGGAACCTACGAGACCTTCGAAAAGATCGTCATGCAGAAAGCCAAGATACGGCAGGATGCCGAATACGTCGGAAGCAACGGCGCCGCACGCCAGCGCGCCCAGAGCAATCCGGCCGTCATAGCGTATGCCGGGCTGGGATTCGTTGACAAGACGGTCAAGGCCCTCAATATAAACGGCATTGAACCCAATCCCAGAACCGTGCAGACGGGAGTATATCCCATATCGCGCCCTCTTTTCATGTACACGAACAAGTATCCGAAACTCGGATCGTCTCTTTACCAGTTCATCACGCTTCATCTCACTGAAGACGGACAGGAAATGATTGAAAAGATCGGTTTCGTGCCGGTAACAAGCTACTGAAAGTGAATGCAAGCTCCGGCGCCGGACGGCGCCGGAGCTTCTCTAACCTTTAAAAGATTTCTTTAGTCGGAGAAGGAAATGTCGCGGGAAAACACAGGGGTTCCAGAGAAAAGTCTTCTAATGAGCCGTGGTCGCTCGCGCTGGATCAAGGCCGCGTCGTTTTTAGGAAGCAGTTTTCTCTTCACGGTTACGTCGCTCTCGGCGCTGGCTGTCTTCTTCATATTCTTTTTCATAGCCAAAGACGCTATTCCCTTTCTCAGAAGCTGGGAATATGTGAAGCAGTTTTTCACCTCCACGGAGTACTACCCGTCGGGACACCCGCCGATATTCGGCGTTTTGGCCCTGTTTTACGGAAGCGCCATCGTGACACTCGGGGCTATACTGGTGGCGGTGCCCCTGGGAATACCCGCCGCTGTCTGCCTGAGCGACCTGCTGCCTTTCAAGCTCAGGCAGATTGTAAAACCCGTAATCGAACTTCTTGCGGCGATACCATCGGTTGCATACGGATTTTTCGCGTTTGTAATCCTCTCTCCCCTTCTGGAAAAGAAGGGCGGTCCGATGCTTTCCGTGGGCATGTGGATTGTGGTCGGCCCGACACTCCTTTTGCTGGCAATTGTGCTTTCGGACCTTTTCGGCGAAGCTGTGCCCAAGCGCGCCCGCACGGCCGCCCGCGCCGGAGCTTTCACGGTTCTCGGGGGCGGCTCGTTGTTTTTTCTTATATGGGCGGGTCGCGCGCTCTACGGGCTGGAAATAAGCAGCGGTACAAACGCGCTGAACGTCTCGATAATCCTTGGAATAATGGCGCTTCCGACGGTGATTAGCGTTTCAGAAGACGCGCTGCAGGCGGCGGGAAGAGAGATACGCGAAGCTAGCTACGCGCTGGGGGCCACCAGGATGGAAACTATAATAAAGGCCGTCATTCCTGCTTCTATCAGCGGTATACTCGCGGCGGTGATACTCGGTTTGATGAGGGCGGTGGGCGAGACCATGGTGGTCTGGATGGCTTCAGGAAACGCGGCAAAGGTGCCCGAGCCTTTCTACAACCTTCTGGAACCTGTAAGGACACTCACGGCAACTATCGCCGGGGACATGGGCGAAGCCGACCAGTCAACAGGTTCGTACCGATACCATGTGCTTTTCGCCCTGGCGTTCTGCCTGCTCACCTTCTCGTTCGTCCTGAATCTCGTCTCGGAATGGATAGTCGTCAAATCCAGAAAGAAACTTGGGAAATAAGATATGCAGCTTGGCACAAGAAAAATACTTGACCGCTCGTTTTCCGGCCTCGGTCTGATATCAATAATGCTGATATCCGCATTTCTGCTGGTGTTTCTGCTTCCGATAGCGCTCCGCGGCATGAAGGCTTTTGTGTTCAGGGGCACCGTGGAATACAGGCGCTTGGTCTACGAAGAGTTCGGCAGGGGGGACATGGAGAAAATAGAAGCCGAGATAAAGCAGACCGCCGCCGCGAGGGAACCGGTCTACAGAAGCCTGAAAGAATACGAAGAACAGTTTCTCCCCGAAATAGCAGAGATTATCGAAATTATCAAGTCCTGGCAAGAACCCGGCGGGAAAAGGGCCGCCCGCAGAATCAGCCGCGGCCTCGGGAAGGTCGCGGAGACCGAACATCCCTACGAAAAGCTCAAGGAACTCGAAACGCTCTACTTCAAGATATTGAACTACCGGATAGAGGGGCTTCCGCGGATTAAGGAGGTTCCTTCAAGAATTAAGGATATTCAAAAGCAACTGGGCGAACTTGATGAAATCAAAGATGGGATAAAGAATCTTTTCGGCCCGTTTCCCGGGGATAAAAAGCCGGTTATGAAAAGAAGTCAGTACGGGCAGACACGCTGGGATCGCGCTCTAGTGAAGCTCGACGAGATCCTTTACGAGGAGACCTGGGACTACGACAGCCCCGGGGAAAGCGGCGTGCTGGTCAGAAAAGCCAGAAAAGAAATATTCAAGGGCAGCGCCCTCGAAGAGATGTTCGTGTATCTGGAAGAGGATGCGGAAAAAACATTGAATCCGCGTTGGACTTTCTACTGGAGATTCCTGACGGACACCTCTCTTGATTCGCACATATTCGGCGGGATTTGGCCGGAGGTCCTTGGCACTATATACCTGTCGCTGGGCGCGATGCTTTTCGCGATTCCCATGGGCGTCATCGCCGCAATTTATCTCTGCGAATACGCGAAACCGGGCAAAATTGTAAGTTTCATCCGCACCTGCGTCAGCACACTTGCCGGTGTCCCCAGCATCGTTTTCGGCCTTTTCGGCCTGGCTTTTTTCCTGAATACCATCCAGGTCTCCGACTCTAAAAGCATCCTGGCCGGGGCGCTCACGCTCTCACTGCTCGTGCTCCCGACTATAATACGGGCATCGGAAGAGGCGATTCTTGCCGTTCCCCAGACATATAAGGAAGCGGCACTCGCGCTCGGGGCGGGAAAATGGTACACAATCATGACCGTTATACTGCCCGCCGCGCTCCCGGGGATTCTGACCGGAATAATAATAAGTATCGGGCGGGCCGCGGGCGAGACAGCTCCCATCATATTCACCGCGGCGGTAAGCGTAGGCAAGCCCGTCAATATCATAGGAACATTGACCCAGCCGACACCCGCGCTCCCCTGGAACATATACAACATCTGCACGGAACACGAAGCCGCGGATGAAATAAGGCATGTGCAGTATGGGATGGTGCTGACTCTTATCGCTATTGTTCTCCTGCTGAACCTGACCGCGATCATCATGAGGGCGAAGATTTCCAAAAAACTGAAAACCTGAAAACAGGAGATTATATTATGGGCAAAGAAGATAAAAATAAAAATTCCGATATTAAAATGAAGAAAATGGAAGCATTCGCGGAACGCTCCGCCGGGGAACGCGATATCGACGACGTCCACGCCGAAACTGTCAATTTCTCCGTCTATTACGGAGATTTCCAGGCGGTCAGGACAGTCTCCTGCAAATTCCCCAAAAACTTCGTTACAGCGATTATCGGCCCCAGCGGGTGCGGAAAGAGCACGCTGCTGCGCGCGATGAACAGGATGAACGACCTGATTCCCGGGTGCAGCACCGACGGGAAGATGATATTCGACAACCAGAACATATACGATCCACGCGTCGATGTCGTACAGTTGAGACTGCGGGTCGGGATGGTTTTTCAGAAACCGAACCCGTTTCCAAAATCCATATACGACAACATCGCCTACGGGCCCCGGCTGCAGGGCGGCGCGGGCAGGGCCGAACTGGATGATATCGTCGAACAAAGCCTGAGACAGGCGGCATTGTGGGACGAGGTAAAGGACAGGCTGAAAGAAAACGCGCTCGGAATGTCCGGCGGACAGCAGCAGCGGCTGTGCATCGCGCGCGCTCTGGCCGTCAAACCCGAAATTCTCCTTATGGACGAACCAACCTCCGCGCTCGACCCGAAGGCCACGATAAAAATAGAGGACCTGATCAGTGAACTTCAGAAGAAATACACTATCGTAATCGTCACGCACAACATGCAGCAGGCCGGGCGCATCTCGGACTTGACCGCGTTCATGTACGAAGGGGACCTTATCGAGTTCGGGGACACGAAAAAACTCTTTACAAATCCGGAAAAGAGACAAACAGAAGACTATATTACAGGACGGTTCGGCTGATTCGTCCCGGTTAAAAATCACGGCGGTTTAAAATGACCGTACATCTCAGCAGGGAAATAAACAAACTGAAGAACCAGATGCTGATGCTCACGACGCTGGTCGACGAAAGCCTGACCAAGGCCGTGAAGGCCGTCTCGGAAAAGGACAAGGCTCTGGCCAGAGAGGTTATCAGGGGAGACGAGAAAATTGACATTATGGAAATCGATATCGAGGAGGAATGCCTGAAAATCCTCGCATTGCATCAGCCGGTAGCTATCGACCTGCGCTATGTGATCGCCTGCCTGAAAATGAACAACGATCTCGAACGTATCGGCGACCTGGCGGTGAATATTGCGGAACGCGCGGTATCAATATCCAAGGCCAGGGATCACCGCCCCGTGGATTTCAATATGATGGCCGAGAAAAGCCTCGCCATGGTCAAGGCGGTTCTTGAGGCACTTATTGACCTGGACAAGAAGAAGGCGCAGGAAGTATGCGCGGCGGATGACGAAGTAGACGACCTTAACAGGCAGATGCACGAGGAACTCGAGAAAATGATGGAAAAGAAGTCGAAACGCGTGCAACATGCCATCGACCTGATGAGCGTCTCCAGGTACCTTGAACGCATCGCGGACTACGCCACGAACATCGCCGAAGATATTATCTACATGATAGACGGCAAAATCGTCCGCCACCATATCGACGAAGCCGGGCGCACATCATAGGAAGCAGGTTTCGGACCAGCCGGTTTTTAGCCTGCCCTGCAACGGCATTTCGCCTTCTCAATGAGATCTTTGCCCTGTTTGTCGAGTATCTCGAAGACGTGATCCTTGATGACGGGGTCTTCGGGAGATACGGGAATACCTCTTTTTTTCGATTCCAGGCGGATTTCCCTGCGTATAATTTCCTGAACCAGCGGGATTTCGGCCTTGATGATGCGGACCGATTCCTCGGTGTTTTCTTTCATGTTAAAATCTTGATGGGGTTTCAAGTACTTCCGGTTTCACTCAACTTAAAACGATTCCCTCCCGCTTGGGATTCTAATCTAAAAGATGCTGCTGTCGAAATCAAACTGTTTTTCAAGAAAAAGTGGTTTTTTTTACGGGCGGGAAACCCCTTTTTGCCGCCTGGCGGCTACATCCCGTTATTTCATGAAAAATCGATATTTCAGGGTTATGGAGCCAGTTGCGTCTTGATGCCTTGCTGCTACCGCACACTGGCTTTCTGAAATATACGGGTACTGCGCCGCGAAATCGCCTTGAACAGTCGGCAAAGCGTGCCCCCGTTCAGCAATCCCAGGTGGACAGCCGCCGGAACGAACAGGACGGCGCCCAGCACAACCATGAATGCCGGGGGATAAGCGTGTCTAGGCTGGTTGTATCCGTCTGCGAAAATGGAAATGAACTGCAAAGCGGTACCGCCGATGAGCAGGCCGGACACGAACGGCATCAGTCCCTTTTCCCGCGCGAAAAAAGAGATAAGCAGAGACAGCAGGAACAATGCGATCGTGCCGGCGAGGTTTCCGATGCCGAGCTTCAGCACGAGCTTCTGGAGAATCAGCACGGGGTCGAACCCGAAATACCCGCGAAGTCCGTCTTTGCCGAGCGCTTCGGTCAGTCTTTCGGTGTTGGACCGCCTCGAACCCCGCATCCATTCAGGCGCGTCTATCAGCCTGGGCCCGGTAAAAAGGGAATCGCCGCGATATTCCCGGTTGAACTCCGCCCTGAAAGTCTCAAATGTCTTGACGGGCGCGTCGAAAAAAAGGTAGCGCAGATATGCCGGACGGCCTTTTGAAACAGCCCATTCGATAAAACCGTGCTTGTCGGGAACGAGAATGAAGTTCAGCGTTTCTCTGTCCACATAATACAGCCTTTTGCCGTCCAGCACATAATTGCATGTTTTACCCTTCATCCTGCGGGACCAGTCGCCTTCCGGCATGCCGTATTTTTTCCGGAATAGTTCTGAGGCATCGGGGTCTGGCAGCACATGCGCGCAGATGCTGTTTACGTTGTTCATGTGTACGGAAGTATCGTGTTTCTGGGTCACATACGCGCTGAAAGCCGAAAAAAAGAGTAGCGGCGCATAGAGCATAAGCGCCGAAACCGGTTTTCGCGGAAACCGCGTCAGCGCATGCACCCCGAGAAGAACCAGCACGATATACGGGGCGGTGTTTTTCGAATATATGAAAAGAATCCCGGAGACCAGCGCAAACAGTATGTAGAACCTCTGTTTTCTGTCGCCCAGAAGCAGAACGCCCGAAAACACAAGGAGCATGCTGTTATATACCGGTTCCGCGCATATGGAGGTCGCCGATACGTTGAACATGTACGAATGGGAAACGAAGACGACAAAAAGGGCGGCCGCTACGCGACCGGCCGCTTTCAGATGTCTCGCCGCCAACCCGTATAGAATGCACGCGGCGGCGGCGAAAATCGCAAGCTGGACCGCCATTATAATGCGGAGATTCGATCCGCAGAGCAAATAGAGTATTCTCTGTGTGAAACTGCGCCCCGTGAAAAAATAGAAGTTTACCGGTCTGCGCCACAAATAGGCGTATGAATCCGCCATATTGTAGGGGATGAGTTCCGCCATAACCCAGGCGTAATAGAAAAAAGGTATGATTATGAGAAAGACCATGGGGTCGCGGTGCAGGGGCAGGCATGAAAAGCGCGAGATGATTTCTTTCGGGGAAGGCCTGGCTGAGAGGAAAGACAGAAACTGCCCGAGCAGGCGCAGCAGACAGGCGGCGCAAAGACCGAAGAGGGCGTTGACGGCCCAGTGCGACTGGTTGCTCCCCCCGCAGACAAGAAGCGGAGTGACTTTCCTTCCCTCCACCTGGTATGCAGCCTTTCCCCAGTCGTACTGCGTGCTCCTTGGATAGTTGTAAAGAGTTATGCGTATTCTGTCGCCTTGGAGATCCTTGCTCTTGTAAGAGATGTGTGAGGGACGGAATACGCCGATGTCAGGAGGGTTTTCCGGAAGATAGTACGTCCCCTGACGTGATATTGTCCGTCCGTCCCCGTAGCGCATAAGAGAAGTCCTGCCGTTTTTGCCGTGGTCCGGGTAGAATACCAGTACGGGAAACGAGCGGCGCTCCAGCATTGCATCGACCGTGTTCCTGGACTTGCAGACATGGTCGATGATGCCGAAAGAAGCCGCGAATACAAACCAGAACGCAAGAGTCCCGGAAAGGATTTTCCCGGTTCTTCCAGTAAGCTTAAAAATGTCAATTCCTGAAAAAGGGTTCCGCATTTTCTTTCTCCCGGTCTGCCGCGTTCGGGGTCATGTTGCAGAGATTATATCTTCCTCGGAGATCAGACCCCGCCTGAGTATTACCGGTTTTTCCCCGCATATATCGACGATAGTGGACGCGATTCCGGCTCCATCCGTGCTTCCCCCGTCTATAAGCAGGTCGGGGGCTTCCGCAAGCCCTTCAATGGCCGCATCGGCGTCCGATGCGGGCGGGAATCCCGACGCATTTGCGCTTGTCGCCGCGAGGGGCCCTTCCAGGGATCTCGCCAGTTCCCTTATAAAGTCGTGCGCGGGAATCCTGAAGCCGATGCTGCCGCCGTCGATGGTTGGCGCAACCAGCATCAGGGGGCCCGGACAGAACCTCTCGAGTAATCTGTCAAGAAGCGGAGTCCGTACAAGCCCCGCCGCCGAAAGATCCTCCGGGGAAGAAGCCAGAAGCTGCAGTCTTTTTTCTTCGTCTCTTCCCTTCATCCTGAAAATCCGTTCTCTCGCGCCGCGGTCGTCCCAGCGGCATACCAGACCGTAGACGGTTTCCGTGGGGACGGCAACGACTGAACCCGGCCTGGAAAAGACTTTGAGACAGGCCCGAAGAGCCGGGCAATGGTCTTTCCCGAGGCGGACGCGTCGGCAGTTCATCGGTCTTCCGGATCCCTGTTTTTATCAAGGGCCCGCAGTGAAAGCAGAAGGTCGGTGGCCCTGAGGATTAACGAATCCTGCTCCCAGGCCTCTCTCTCCTGCGCGAGTTCCTCATACGGAACCTCCTTTCCGTTCTCAACCGGTATGGAAGGAGCGGTCTTTCCTGTCCCGAGAGTTTCGTACAGTTGCGGTATCTGCGGGATCAGCAGGAAATTTCCGTTTGAAACCAGGAACTTCTTTTTAATAAAAGGCCTGCCGAAACTTTTCTTCCCCATCGTGACAGCAAGGCCGGAACGTAGCAGTATTCTGGAGAATATCTCGGCATCTCCGGCCGTGCCCGGTCCCGTGAATACCACTATCGGCAGAGATATCGCGGGTGATTCCGGGTCCAGCACCTTCAAGTAATTGGAAACAGTGTCTGCCGGACAAAGCGTCTTTACGGCATCTGCTACGGGAGCAACATTGAAACTGGCGCAGTCCCTGAGATCCACAACCGCGCCCGCGGGCCCCCGGGCCAGTCTTGCGGTGCTTTCACAGTCCACGCGCATCTTCCGCACGGCCTCTTCGGAGAAAGTTTCCAGGCGGATATAAAGTATCCTGTTCTCAGAGATAGTAAGTGCGGACCTTATCTTCGGATCCCTGGCATCGAACTCTCTGTGTTGCCTGTCGAACTCCTCCACGCGCCGCGGAGAAGCATATTCTATTCCGCCGCCCATGTCAGCGACAAGGTTCCTGAGTATTTTTTCCCGCTCGCCGGGAGATATGGCATCACCATCGCGGAATCTGGGAACTTCCTTTTCAAGCAGGAACATTATTTCGCGGATCCTCGCGAAAAGCGGATTCTTCAGGACGGGTTCCGCTTCACGACCGGAGTCTTCCGTCTCGATGCTTTCGGTCACCACGGGGTCCACTTGCTCATGCGAAACATCGTCGGGAATTTCCGCGGAACTCCCATCCGCGCCCGGAGCCGCGGCGACGCATAACGCTGAGAACACCGTCAACAATACCCATGCGGTCGCTGAAAACCCGTTCAAGCGCCAGATATCCCACCTTAAAATCATAGCCCGGACACTTCCCGATCCGCTTCCCGGACCGTGTCACGCTGCTTTTCACGGAAAGATTCAAGTTTCGCCGCTATATCCCGGTCCGACACCGCAAGTATCGCCGCCGCATATAGCGCAGAGTTCTTCCCGCCGGCTTTTCCCGCACTCACCGTCCCCACAGGAATACCCGGCGGCATGTGAACCGTCGAAAGAAGCGAGTCAAGCCCGTCAAAAGGCGCGCATGCCATCGGAACCCCAATCACCGGCAGCGTAGTGTGCGCCGCTATAACCCCGGCAAGATGTGCCGCCATGCCCGCGGCGCAGATTATCACCTTCAACCCCTTTTCCCTGGCCGTACTTGCGAATTCCGCCGCCACGTCAGGTGTCCGATGCGCGGATATTACCCGCGCGGTATAGGAAATCCCGAAATCTTTGAGTACATCAAGCGCTCCCTGCATATTCGGAAGATCGCTCTTGCTGCCCATTACAACCGCCACTGACGTCTTGTCATTCATCCTTTTCTCCATCTCTACTGTTTTTTTCTTAATCCAGAATCTACATGCATATTTAAAAAGATGCAAGACATGCTGCTTTTACACAAAATTATTTTCCCTGCCCTATCCCGTTATTTCATGAAAAATCAATATTTTAGGGTTATGGAGCCAGTTGCGTCTTGATGCCTCGCTGCTACCGCATACTGGCTTTGTGAAATTGGCTCTAAAGACTCCCTTTTATCCGATTCTCTATCTTTTTGCTTATTTCCAGGGCTGAAAGCCTGTAATCCCATAGGCA
>CAZGYO010000051.1:0-10609 GCA_964530455.1 uncultured Victivallales bacterium | reverse complement strand
CAGCTGTCCGAGACGGTGGTAGAAGGGCATGGCCGCTCCCGCTACAGGTTGCCGCGCAGCGCCTGCTCGCGCTCGATCGACTCGACCTCCATGCCGGGGGAGAGACCAGCGAGTTCCGCCGCGCTGCCTTCCTTGAGTTCCGAGATTATGACTTTATCGTCCCGCACGCTGAATTTAAGCCCGAATTGCTCAGCGTCCTCGACGGCCTTGCCGCTTTCCGGCGAGGCCATGGCGAGAAGTTCTTCGTCCTGCTGTCCCGCGGTGACTTCTATTTCGATTTCCTTTCCTTCCCGAAGTATTTTGAACTTTATATTATCTCCGGGCATGTGTTTGAGAACGGTTCTCTGTATTTCCGCGGGGGTGTTGACTTCACCGGAGTCCACGGAGACGATGACGTCGCCGGGGAGTATCCCCGCCTTGTCGGCCGGGTTGCCTGTGTGGACTTCGCGCACAAGCACGCCATTTTCCACGGAGAGTTGTTCCTTCAGTTCTGGATTCAGTTCCTGCATGGATATCCCGACCCATGCGCGCACGACTTTTCCCTTCTTTATTAGTTGATTTACGACATTGCCCGCCATGCTCGAGGGTATCGCGAAACCGAGTCCGGCATTGCTTTGAGAGAACTGGCTTCCCGTTATGATGAAATTGTTGACGCCGATCACCTTGCCGTCGATGTTCAGAAGCGGGCCGCCGCTGTTCCCCGGGTTTATCGAGGCATCAGTCTGGATGAAATCCTCGTATGCATGGAGACCGACGGATCTGCCTTTCTGGCTCACTATCCCTACGGTCATGCTGTAGTCGAAATTGAAAGGAGCCCCGACAGCGATAGCCCACTGTCCGACCTTTACCTTCGAGGAATCCTCGAACTCCAGGTATTTCGCGGGCGCTTCGACCTCGACCTTGAGCACTGCGATGTCGGTTTTTTTGTCGATTCCGACGACTTCGGCCGGCAGTTCCCGTCCATCATGCAGCTTCACAAGAAGTTCGGCCTGCCGGTTTACAACATGGCTGTTCGTAACGATGTGTCCTTTATCGTCTATGAAAAACCCCGAGCCCATCCCGGCGATTTCCTGCCGGGGCGGTCGCCGGTGGAATCTTCTGTACTTTCTCCCGGAAGGAGAATTGAAAAAATCCTCCATGCGGGGATCGTCGGAAAGTTCCAGTTTTCTTTTTGTGACAATCACTACGACCGCGGGAAAAGATTTTTCGGCAATCCTGATAAATGCCGATTGCACCTGGGAAGCCTTGTGAATCTCTTCCGCCGCAAAACATGCCGGACCGAACGCAAAGGCAAACGCCAGGGTCAATGCCGGGAAGACCGATTTTCTGTTCATTTTCATTTATAACTCTCCCGTCCTGTTAATTTGTAATTTTAGAGCCGGTTTTGAAACCGGCTATTTTGTAAGTAGACAAAGAAAGTCCCTTTTGTGTTCCGCAGGTTTGAAAACGCGCCAGGAAAGTTTATCTTGCGGGGATTGCGCGCGACTGCATAATGAGCCAGTTTGGAAATTGGCTCCAAAATCAAAAATGGAGACAGATGCGATGTTCAATGCTTCCGATCTCAGAAAAGGCTTAAAGGTGGAAATAGACGGTGAACCCTGGGTGGTCACGGAATTCGAGTTCTGCAAACCCGGCAAAGGGCAGGCGCTTTACAGGTGCAAGCTGAAAAACATGCTTACGGGAACGACGATGGACAGGACATACCGTTCGGTTGAGAAGATAGGGAAACCGGATCTAAGCGAAGTGGACGTGTTTTATTCTTATCAGGACGGCACTTTCTACGTCTTCAGTGACTCTGAGACCTACGAGGAATACCGGGTCGGGCCCGAACAACTTGGGGATCAGGTATATTTTCTAATAGAAAATTCTCCGTGCAAGATGCTTCTGTTCAACGGCAAACCGATAGAGGTGACTTTGCCGGTGTTTGTCGAGAAGAAGATAACGCAGACCGAACCCGGAGTCCGGGGAGACACCGCGACAAATGTTACCAAGCCTGCGAAGATTGACAACGGATACGGGTTGCAGGTGCCTATATTTCTCAACGAGGGCGACATAGTGAAGATAGATACCCGTACAGGGGAATACGTTGAACGAGTCAGGAAAGCCTGACCGGCACGGGCGCGGTCCCCGCGAAAATCGCGGGCTTGTTCTTGTGCGGATTTTGAAAAGGAGAGGCGATGCAGGCAGACCACACGGCAGCAGGCAGCTCTTTGCCTGAACTGAAAGGAGCTTTTCCCTTCCGTCTTGGCGGGACTTCGTATACCATTCGCGACGACTATATTCCGAACATTGAATTTCTATGCGGGTTCCTGGACGATGTCGAACTGCTTTATTTCGAGCCCGAAGACGGCTTCGGGTTTTCCCGGAAGATGCTTGATGATATGCGCCGGATTTCTCTTGAGTCCTCGCTCAGCTATACCATACATCTGCCGCTGGATATCGATCCGGGATCCTTCGATCCGGGAATACGCGCTGATTCAGTTGAATCCTGTATTCGCTCCATTGAGCTTTTCGCCGAGGTGGCTCCGCTTGCATACATTCTGCACCTGACGAGGCGGGACAGTCGACAATGGTGGGAGGCAGACGAAAACCGATGGGTCGAAAACCTGTCCGCGTCACTGGAAGATATTGCCTCGTGTACAGCTGCGAATGTCGCGGATATATGTGTGGAGAACCTTTTTTTCCCATTCGATCCCGTCGCCGAGGCCGCTCTGGCAACGGGATACTCAATATGCTTTGATGTGGGGCACCTTCTCCTGACGGGCGGCGTTCCGGAAGATTTTCTGCTTCGATACGGGAGACACATAAAAGTGGTACATCTCCACGGGGTCTCGGAAGAAAAGGACCACCTTGGCCTGGAAGTGTTCGATCTGGACGGCTTTCTTCGCCCGCTTACGGATTCTTTCCGGCTTTTGCCGTCACTGGAAGTGGTTACGCTTGAGCTGTTCAGCCTGAAACAGCTCAAGAGTTCAATGGTTCTTATGGAGAAACTCGCCTGATATGCCTGCAACATATATTACAGCATTGTCTATTTGCGCGTTTTTCGCGCTGTTTGTGTTCTGGCTTCTGCTGCGCTGGAAGCTCAGGCGGGAAAGGCGGTGCCGGCTTTTTCGCGAACCCGTGCCTGAACATTGGGGAATATACCTGCGTAGAAACCTGCGTTTCTATTCCGCGCTGCCGGAGGAGGAGAAAGTGCGGCTGAAGGGTCTGATCAAGGTGTTTCTTGACGAGAAGAACTTTGAAGGGTGCGGGGGAATCGAGATGAGCGACGAAATAAAGGTCTCGATCGCCGGGCAGGCCTGTCTTCTGGTTCTTCGCCACGACCGCCTGGACCTCTATCCCGGACTCAGGACAGTACTCGTCTATCCATCCGCCTACCGCGCGCGCGACGATTCCGGCCCTGTCAGTTCCGTGCAGGGCAGGCTGGGAGAATCCTGGAACTTCGGTGTCGTCGTTCTTTCCTGGTCCGATTCACTGTCCGGCGGACTCAACGACAGAGACGGGCACAATGTTGTGATGCATGAGTTCGCGCACCAGCTTGATCAGGAAAACGGCGCGTCCGACGGTACCCCGGTTTTTCCCGGAACCGATTCGGCCTACCGCGAATGGGGCAGGATACTCGGCAGGGAGTTCAAAGAACTCAAAAGCCTGGTCGAAAAACACAAGCGCGACGTGATCGACGACTACGGAGCGACCAGTCCGGCCGAGTTCTTCGCCGTTGCCACCGAGACGTTCTTCGAGAAGCCGAACCGGATGTCCAGTGATCATCCCGAACTCTTCGAGGAACTTAAAGAATATTTCCGTCTAGACCCTCTTCAATGGAAGGATAAAACCTGAGCCGCAGATTTAGACGGTGCTCGAAAAGCCTTCTTTGACCTGCGATGCAGTGCATCAAGGCTTTTCTCCGCTCCGTCTGTGCCAATTTTTTTTCAAAAATTGTCTGAGAAAAATGCACTTCTTGCCGTTTTTAATGCAAAAATCGCATAGAAGTGTCATTTTTTAATTGTTGTTTGCGAATTCCACAAGCTTTTATGTATTAATAAAAACTCATTGTACCCAATGAGTTACGTGCAGATTCTGAAAGTTTTGGAATATCCAAAACCTTTTAGAATATGCACTATTTAGCGCGGGAAATACGCATCAGTGCTGAAAGATCCAGTAGCGCAGGCTGATGTAGGCGCTCGAAGCCAGGAGCAGACAGAAGGTTACGGGGACACCGTATGCGGCGAATTTTCTGAAGCTTATCTGCTGTCCGGACTTTTCCGCTAGTCCGACGGTGACCATGTTGGCTGCCGCGCCGACCATACTGGCATTTGCTCCGAGGCAGACTGACAGGGAAAGCCCCCACCACATAAGGTTCTGCAGTTCTGGGTTTCCCGTGAAAGGGGATGAGGCGCCGGCGAAAAACCCGGTTATTATCGCGGTGGTGGCGGCGGTGTATGAGACGCAGTTCATCAAGGCAGCGAAGAGGGCGCTGACCCACATCACGATAAGTATGATGAGAAGCGGGTGCCAGGAGGATATCATGCCGAGAAGGTTTCCTATTTTTGCGATAATACCTGCGTGTTCAGCCCCGTTGACGACGATAAACAACCCGAGAAAAAAGAATATTGTCGCCCACTCCACTTTTTCCAGCATCTCCTCGACACTGCTTCCGCAGACGGCCAGGGCAAGCGCGGCTCCGGACATTGCCACGATACTCGGTTCGATCCCGGCTATGCCGTGGAGAAGGAATCCGATCAAGGTCAGAATCATTACGGCGCCCGCGCGTTTCAGGGTTGGGATATCGCTTATCGCGCCATTTTCGTCCATTTCCATTATCTTCGCGCGCTTCTCCACCGTTGCCGGCATCTTTTTTCCGTAGTATTTCGACAGGAAAAACGAATATGCCGCGACAAGAAAGATTATAAACGGGGCGAGGTTGACAATAAACGCAAGGAAGTCGAGCCGCGCGACCGTGCCGATTATGAGGTTGGGCGGATCACCTATCAGCGTGGCTGTGCCGCCTATATTCGCGGCGAAGGTTTCCGCCATCAGGAAAGGGATGGGATTGACTTCCAGCTGCGAGGCTACAAGCATAGTTATTGGTATCAGCAGAAGTATGGTTGTCACATTGTCAAGGAACGCCGAAAGGACAGCCGAGGATATCACCAGCAGCACCATCGTTCTGACGGGCGAACCTCTCGCGAATTTCGCGGATCTGATGGCGACGTACTGGAACAGTCCGGTTCCGCTGAGGATGTTGACGAGTATCATCATGCCGGCAAGAGTGAAGATGACGTTGAAATTGACGTAGCGCGAAAAGGAACCGAGTTCTTTGTGGTCTGTTGCCGAGCCGTGTATGCCGCCCTGTGCCGCAACTGCGGCCGCGCTTTCTTCCGAGTGATACTCTGAAGTTTTTCCTGGATCCATATCGTTGTGTCGCGATCCGGGAAGAATGAAGATCAGCATGAGCGATGCTCCCGCAAGCGCGGCAGTGGTCTTGTGGACTTTTTCGGAGGCGATGGCTATATAGGTGCCGGCGAAAACAACTGCCGCAAACCAGAAAGAGAAGACATTATCCCCTGAGAACATTCCGTATAAGCTCCTTTATTGTGATTACTCCTTCCAGTCGTTCCTGGTCGACGACAAAAAGTGCGGGGATATCGTCTTTGACGAGCTTCAGAGTCAGCTGAATAAGAGGAGTGTCCATTCCGACAAGAGCCTGTGCCTGGCTCATATAGTCTTTTACCGTGCTTTTGTCTTCCTTGTCGAAAACCTGGTCGAAGGGTTCAAAGCTGGTAAGAAAACCGGTATTCTCCATCATCATCAGGTATTCGGGGATATTCTTGCGTATTATGTCGCGTGCGTCTATTACGCCGGCAAGACGGCCTTCGCTGTCGAGGACCGGCAGCCTTCTCCTGTTGTGCCGGGTCAGTATGTCGAGCGCCCGGCCCAGAGACTCGTCTTGCTTAATGCTCAGAAAATCCGTCTCCATGACGTCCTGTGCTGTAAGGTCCTTACGCATCTGCACATTCATTTCGGCCAGATAGCCGATGAACTCCTCCGGGGTATCGGCTCCGGTTAAACCTGAAAGATGTGAATCGTCCATCAGAAAACGGGTGATCGCTGAAAGAGCCGTCAGGTACAGGTCCGATGTCTCCGGCGCTATCAGAAAGAAGAACACTATACTGACGGGGGCCGCGTCGTTTTCTTTCAACCTTAATGGTTCATCGAGAATACCGATGCCGGTGTGCAGGTCTCCGAAGTCCGGCCTGCGCACGTGGGGGAAACAGAAACCTTTCTCGTATGAGACAAGTATGCTGTCTTCGCGGCGGATGGCCGCATCGGCAAGTTCCTCGTGGGGGACGGGAAGTGAAATCACCTGCTTCATTTTTTCCAGAAGTTCCAGGTATACCGTTTCCCGGTCTTTTCCTTTTATATTGAAGAAGACAAGTTCTGGATTCAGTATGGATGCGAGTTTCATTCAGGTAGCCTAATCCCGATATTTCACTATTCAAGTTTATGGATCCGGTTTCAAAACTCCGCACGGCCACGGAGAGTTTTGAAATTGGCTCTATGGTTCGCGCCAACAGGGATGACCGCACAAAGTTCGGTGGTCTGTCAGCTCATTCTTTCGACTACTGCCATGGCGAACTCGGAGCATGAAACCTTTTTTGCGCCTTCCATGAGCCTGGCGAAGTCGTATGTGACGATCTTGTCCCGGATAGCCTTTTCCATGCCCGAAATGATCAGGTCTGCGGCCTCGTCCCAGCCGAGATGCCTTAACATCAGTTCCCCGGAAAGAGCCAGAGAAGACGGGTTCACCTTGTCCTGTCCGGCGTATTTCGGGGCGGTTCCGTGGGTCGCTTCGAAGAGTGCGTGGCCGGTCTCGTAGTTTATGTTCGCGCCGGGAGCGATCCCGATTCCCCCGACACAGGCGGCGAGTGCGTCTGAGACATAGTCGCCGTTGAGGTTCATGGTTGCTATCACGTCGTATTCGTCCGGTCGGGTAAGTATCTGCTGCAGAAACGCGTCGCATATGACGTCCTTGACAAGTATCTTGCCTTCCGGCGGGCTCCAGTCACAGTCGGGCGCCGGCGCTGCTTTATCGGCGAATTCGTTTCTGACCAGATCGTAGCCCCATTCCTTGAAGCTGCCCTCGGTGAACTTCATGATATTCCCTTTATGAACGAGGGTTACATTTCTTCGGCCTTGTTCTATGGCGAAGTTGAGCGCCGCTCTTACGAGGCGTTCGGTGCCTTCGCGGGAGATTGGTTTGATTCCTATTCCAGCGGTGTCCGGAAATCTGATCTGCGTGACTCCCATCTCCTCCTGGAGGAAGCGGATCAGTTTTCTGGCGTCCTCGGTTTCCGCCTGCCATTCGATGCCCGCGTAGATGTCTTCTGAATTTTCGCGGAATATCACCATATCGGTTCGTGCGGGATTTAGAACAGGTGAGGGGACTCCCTTGAAATATCTTACCGGGCGCAGGCATACGTAGAGGTCGAGTTTCTGTCTCAGCGCCACGTTCAGAGAGCGTATGCCACCGCCGACGGGTGTAGTGAGCGGTCCCTTTATCGCTATAAGATACCGGGATATCGCGTCAAGAGTTTCCTGCGGTAGCCATTGATCCTGTCCATAGACCGAAACGGCCTTTTCGCCCGCGAATATCTCCATCCATGCTATTTCTCTTTTATTTCCGTATGCGGCACGGACGGCGTTGTTCCAGATATGCATACAGGCCTTTGTGATGTCCGGGCCTATACCGTCGCCCTCTATATAGCCGATGATAGGATTGTCAGGGACCTCGAGATGTCCTCCTTCTCCCAGAGTGACGGCGTTTCCGGAGGGGACTTTGATGTTCTTGAATGATGTCATGTATTGCCTCTGTTCTGCTTTTGGCTACTTTTGTCAGACGGAAAGCATGGAATCTATATCACCGGCAAGCGATTTCAACACGAAGAGGACAGTAATTCCTGTAAAATTGTTGAACGAGTGAAGAAATATGGCGGCGCTCAGGTTGTCGTATTTTATGTATATGCGCTGCATTGCCGCAGCGAGAAGCATCAGTGCGGGAAAGTGCAGCGGGTCGGCATGGATAATCGAGAATATGAAGGAAGTGATTATCAGAGACGACGCGGCTGGAATTTTGATATTTTCATTCAGGAAACCGAAGATTATACGTCGGAAGACTATTTCTTCAACCACAGGAGCCATGATCACCGCCCCGCAGGCCAGGATCAGGAACAGGTGTGGGGGGAGTCTGAGAGCGTATTTTATCAGGGGAGAATGCGGTTCGGAAACCCCGAAAACCCGCATTAAGAGTCCGGTGATGAGGGTGAGAGCCGCCATAGTCGGGATCAGGACAAGTCCCGTTGCCAGAACTTCTTTTACAAGTCCGGGTTGCGGTCTGCGTATCTTGAGATTTTGCAGGATACCGCCCGTTGCATTCGATACAAAGACCAGCGCCGCGGCAAGGCAGAGAAGCTGATGTGGAAAAAGCTTTAAGATCAAGTCGGCAAGAGGCGGGATTTCCTTTTTTCCGGGAAAGATGGCCGCGGAGAAAACAGGGAACCCGACCAGGATTGCGAAAAGCGCGGGGGCGGCATACCAGAGCCAGCGGGATTTGTCTTCGTCTTTGTTCATGGAAGAGCCGGACTATTCCCTGTCGCATTCGGAAAGTTTCGGCCACCCGAGATTGTGGTTCGGGGAACTTATGGCGTCAGGCTGCTTTGAATCCTCTGTGTGGCCGTCACAGAAAAGCCCCACGGCAAGTCCCATATGCCTGTAGTGGCTCCTTGCGCTCTGTTCGCTGCCGCTCGTATAGTTGAATCGGGGCCAAAAATAAAAGGATTCGGTCGGGTTTGCCGATTCGAGGACTGCTGAATCCATATAAAGAAACGTTCCTGCCGGATCCTTTATCTGCGTGATTTTCGCCGGATCAGCGTTGAGTATAGCGTTTTCATTCCCGGCCGGGCTGCCGCCGATGTATTCGGCGTTCATGCCGTAGCCGCAGCTCTGTCCGTAGTCAGGGTCTATCGGGTTTATGGATCCGATGAATTCAGGGCAGCGGAAAACATGCGGGCTGTTGACATAGGCTCCAAGCGCGCCGTCGGAAAAGTCAAATTCTGAACCGTCGTATCTCAGGGACCAGTATCGGATGTCCCCGCCGGAGAGCCTGCGGTAGGCGTCGGGAAAGTACGAGTCGTTGTCATCCCTGTAAAGCTCTGTGAATATGCCGATCTGTTTCAGGTTTGATATGCAATTGGTTTTTCTGGCCCGGGCGCGGGAGCGTTTCAGGGAAGGTAGCAGGAGGCTCATGAGAGTCCCGATGACGAGAATCACCACCAGGAGTTCCACGAGAGTAAAGTGTCTTTTTATTTGTGAACTTTTTATCATTTTCCCTGGTTATCCAGTTTTGCCAACTTGTCGACCTTCAGCAGCGAAAGCTCACCGTCGCTGAGAACGAGATATACTTTTGTGTTCAATTCTTTGCTTTTGCAGGATACCGTGAGCAGGGCTTTTTCTCCTTTTTTCATCTCATCCTGGAAGACATCGCTTATTTCGTAGTTGCCGCGTCCCAGATCAAGAAGTATTTCGCGGGAAAGGCTCTTCCAGGGAGCTGGGGTATCATTGCTTATGGAATCGTTTATATCTTTCCCGCCGCAGACTTTACTGACAAGGGTCTTGACGAATATCTGCGCCTTTGCGAAATCCTCGCTTTTAACCACGGGCACTTTCCACGGTTTTTCATCGGCGCCCCTTGCGCTCTGTACGAGTCTGTATATGGAGAAGCAGAATAGTATAAAAAGCGGCAGGAGCAAGGTGGAAAGGACTACATTGAGGTAGTCTTTCTGACCGCGTTTAAGCTTTTTCTCGATATCTGACTGGTGGCTCTTCTTCTCGTCCACGGCCCGGTGTATGGAGCGGTTGCGGTCGGAATTCTCCCTTTTTTCATCGAGGGATTTCTGCTTTTCGGCCGATTGCCTTACGAATCTTTCAATGTCACGAGGATCTGTCATTTGTTCCCGTACCGCGTTGCATGTGCTTCAAAATCGCCTGTCTGCGTGCCTGCTTGAGCGACTACGCTCGCAGTCAGGCGAGACACAGGCAGGCGGCCACGGAGAGTTTTGAAATTGGCTCAACAACCTGCTTATTGTGTTTTTATGGCTGATGTCACGGATTCACGTCTAAATAAATCCACGGCACGCTGCGACAACTGCTTTATCAGGAATATATTCCCCAATACGAAAAATGGAAGCTGCTATACGAATTTAAGCAGAATTTAAGCTTCCGGGTTAGCGCATCGCCGCGCGTCTCCATCCTCATTTTGAGTTCGCAGTGGTTACCACAGTGTCGCTCAGAATATTAATGAATAGTAATGAATTGGGTCATAGACCTTAATATGGTACGGGCCGGAGTTGTGCGACATCCTTGCGAATGGGATTGCTGTGCGTATCATGAGCTATATTCTTCCAAAAAGAGATATAGGATAATTAATATTCCCCGTCTGTTGCGGGTTCTTGAAATTCCGGATATTGATAAATTCAGGGAATGGCATACATCGACTCTGGATGAGATGTTGCGCAATGAGCTTGTCAGGCAGCCCTTCTGGAGCGAAGCTTTC
>CAZGYO010000050.1:0-10737 GCA_964530455.1 uncultured Victivallales bacterium | reverse complement strand
GACGGCTTCGGGGGTTGAAGGCATGTTCGCGCCTTCGGATACACAAATGCAGCCGTTTTCGACAAGTGCCTGTGCGTCGTTTTCGTCGATTTCGTTCTGCGTGGCGGAGGGAAGTGCGACTTCCGCGGCGGCGAGGCCCCAGGGTCTTTTGCCCTCGTAGTATTCCACGCCCGTGAACTTTTCGGCGTACTCTCTTATACGTCCGCGCTTGATGTTCTTAAGTTCGAGAACGAACTGCAGTTTTTCTTCATCGACGCCGGCCTCGTCGATAACGCTACCGGAGGAATCTGAAAGCGAGATTACTTTCCCGCCGAGCTGGTTGACTTTTTCGACGCTGTACTGCGCGACGTTGCCTGAACCGGAGACGAGAACTTTCTTGCCTTCGAAGGTCTCGTCGCGCGTCTTGAGCATCTCGTCGGCGAAATATGTGGCGCCGTAGCCAGTGGCTTCCGGCCTGATAAGGCTTCCGCCCCAGTTCAGCCCTTTGCCCGTGAGCACGCATTCATGGGCGTTAACAATCTTTTTATACTGTCCGAAAAGATAGCCTATTTCGCGTCCTCCGACGCCGATATCACCGGCCGGAACGTCCGTGTTCGGCCCGATATGCCTGTAGAGTTCGCGCATGAAGCTCTGGCAGAACCTCATTACTTCGTTGTCGGACTTGCCCTTGGGATCAAAGTTGCTTCCGCCTTTGCCGCCGCCCATCGGAAGACCCGTAAGGCTGTTTTTGAAGACCTGCTCAAAACCGAGGAACTTCAGAATGCTGAGCGTCACGGACGGGTGGAACCTGAGTCCGCCCTTGTAGGGCCCGATAGCGCTGTTGAACTCTATTCTGTACCCCTGGTTGACCTGTATCTCGCCCCTGTCATCGACCCAGGGCACCCTGAACTGGATGATCCGTTCCGGGACGGTTATCCTTTCAAGGATCGCCGCCTTTTCGTACTTGGGGTCGCGGTCCATCACCAGATTCAGAGACTCGAGCACTTCAGTCGCCGCCTGGAGAAATTCCTTTTCCCAGGGCTGATTGTTGCGCAGGTCTTCCAATACTTCTTCAACATACTTGTTCACGGTTGAAATCCTCCTTTTGTCAATGTTTCCTCCGGCTTGCTGCAAGCCTTTTCGTTGAAACGGGCAGTGCCGGCCTGTCTGTTTAAAAAATTTTAACGCGGAATTAAGTTCTATGAAAACAGGGACCTTTTCAAAGAAAAACGGGTAAAGAGGCGGGAGATAATTCCAACATATATGTTATTGTTTCAAGTTGTTGGCATACAGGGGGAAGCGTCGACGCGCCGCGCCAATATTACAAAATTGTAACAAGCCGCGGGCCCCGACCCTGTTCGAGGCGGAATATCAGCTTGCGCCGCGAATCCGGGTGATGTTTCCGGGCAGGCTTCCGGCGGGATATTCAAGCAGGCCTTTCCGGCCCATGGACGCCCAGTATTCGAGGACAGGCGTAAGCAGCGACCAGGCTATATCGATGGTATCGGACCTGATAAAGAGGGTATGGTCGCCGAGCATGGCATCGACAAGCAGTCTTTCGTATGCTTCGGGGGACTTTCTCCCGAAGACCTCCGCGTATTTAAAATCCATGGTTATTCTGCCCATGCAGAGTTTGGGGCCGGGCCGCTTGGACTGTATATGGAGAGCCACGCCCTCTTCGGGCTGCACGTTCAGGACGAGCTGGTTCTGCTGAAGGTCTTCCGGGGCGATGGGGGAGAATATGGAATGCGGAATTTTCTTGAAAGTTATGATGATCTCACTGAAGCGCCGCGAGAGTCTTTTTCCGGCACGGAGGAAGAAGGGGACGCCTCTCCAGCGCCAGTTATCGATTGCGATTTTCGCGGAGACGAATGTTTCCGTGGGTGAACGGTCGGCGACGCCCTCCTCCTCGAGATAACCGGGGACATGGCGGCCGTCGATTTCTCCGGCGGTATACTGAGCGCGCAGAATGGAGTTTTCCATTTCATCGTTTGAAAAGGGTCTTATTGCCCGAAGCAGTTTTGCTTTTTCGTCGCGCACTCGATCAGCTTGGAAGGAGGCTGGAGCCTCCATTGCGACGAGTGCGAGCATCTGCATCATATGGTTCTGGAACATGTCTCTGAGAAGGCCTGACTGGTCGAAATATCCCGCTCTTTTTTCAACTCCTACGGATTCGGCAACGGTTATCTCGACGTTATCGATGTAGTTGTTATTCCATACGGGTTCGAAAATGGCGTTTGCGAAACGAAACATAAGGATATTCTGTACGGTATTTTTGCCGAGGTAGTGGTCTATCCTGAAAATCTGGCGTTCATTGAGGCTGGCCTTTAGCTTGCGTTCAAGTTTTCCGGCGCTTTTCAGATCGTGTCCGAAAGGTTTTTCTATGACGACGCGCCGCCAGGGATTACCGTCATAGTTTTCCCGGGTGAGTCCGGCCGCGGAGAGCCGCCCGAGGACATCCGGGTAAATTTTGTCGGGGACGGCAAGGTAGAAGATGCGGCCTTGCGGGTCGTCAATATCCTTTTCGAGCGAATCGATCCGCGCGGAAAGTTCCGAGTAGGATTCGGGGCTGTCGTAATTTCCCGAAAGGTAGTGTATTTTCGATATAAAGCTCTCAAGTTGTTCCGAATGGCCGAGTTCGCCGCGTATTTTGTTCCTGAAGGCGTGGTCGTCCATTTCCGTCCTTGCGAAACCGAGTATCTTTATGCCGTCGGGGAGCTGCCCTCCGGTGAAAAGTGCATAGAGCGCGGGTAGAAGTTTCCGGCCGGCGAGGTCGCCGGAAGCGCCGAAGATCGTAAGCACGCAGTTTTCGGGCATGGCTTCGACGCAAAGCGAGCGTCCTCCGCAGATGGAGTGCTGTCTGTCACACATTTTTCTTTCTGCCGTCATTGTTTGTATTAATAAAAATCATTGTACAGCAATAATTTACCTTTAGATTCGACAAAAGTCCGGTTCTTTCAGAACCTTTTCGAATACGCACTGTTTTTTTCACGCTTGCCGGTGCGGGCTCCAGTATTTATCCAGAAACGGGTCTCCGACGCTTTCGAGCCACCGTTTCAGGTCTGAGTGCAATTCTTCGATGATATCGTCGCAGGCTTCACCGGGGAATATGGGGTTTATCTGTTGGGGGTCTTTTTCGTTATCGAAGAGTACTCTTGTGGCGTGTTCCGGGAACGCGTACTTGTCTTCCGGGTTGTAGTAGATGGATTCGGGTCGCTGGTCCACGCATGCGTAGGTATACCGCATGGTCCTGATCCCCCGCCAGTATCTGCCCTTTTCGACGGGGAAATCGTATCTTGTCTTGTGCGGCGGCGGCGCTCCGGTACAGAAGCTCAGGTATGCCCTGTCCGGACTGGGACCGCCTTCGCCCCTCAGGGTAGAGGAAAGGTCAGCGCCGTCTCTTCCGGCGGGGCACTGCAGTCCGGCCAGGCCGAGGAGTGTGGGCATTATATCGGGGGAATTGACCACGAAACCGTCCCTCGTTCCCGGGGATATCTTTTCCGGCCACCTTATTATGAACGGTACGCCTATCGATTCCTCATACCAGATATCCTTCATCCACCTCCCGTGTCTTCCAAGCATTTCCCCGTGGTCCGCGGAGAGCAGCACTATAGTGTCCTTTTCGACGCCCTCTTCGCGCAGGCAGTTCATGATGCGGCCGAAATTCCAGTCCATGGACGATATGCATCCGTAGTAGCCCGGAGCCTGCCGCAGATACTTGCCCGCTTCGAAGTCCGGATGGGCTGGAACGGAAATATCGGTGTATAGATTCTCGAATTCCCTGGGCGCGAAATAGGTATATTTGTCTTTGAGCCTGGGGTCGTCTTCAGAGTGTTCCGGGCCCGGGGGGCCGTTGTGCGGGGGCGACCAGCTGAGCCACATCAGCCATGGCTTGTCGGGGGGTCTCAGCCCCTCGCGGTTGCGAATGTATTCCACCGCCCTGTCGGTCTCGTGGTCGAGCTGCCATCCACGCGATTCGAAAAGTTTGCCGTCGGTATCGAGGTAGCTCAGGCGCCAGTGGTCGTGGACGCAGCCGTAGCTGTACCAGTACCTGAACCCCATTCTGCGCGGTCCGGGCGGCGTCATGCAGTTCCACATGTCGCCGTGGGGGTCATCGGGTTCATGGTCGTCAAGGTGCCATTTTCCGATCAGCGCGGTATCGTATCCGGACTCCGCCGCGGTCGAGGAGATGCACGGTTCATCCACGGGCACCCTGAGCCAGTTGTACATCATGTCTATTCCCCAGGGATGCCTGCCCGTGAGGATCGCCGCACGCGCAGGGGTGCATAATGGACTGCAGGAATAAGCCCTGGAACAGACCGCGGACTCCCGCGCGAAGGCGTCGAAATTCGGGGTGTAGACCGGTTCGCGGCGCATGAAGCCCAGGCTGTCACGCCGCCACTGGTCCCCCGTGACTATCAGTATGTTCGGTTTCTTCATCTTTTAATAGAGCCAATTTCTAAACTTAAAAGGTACATATTCAGTGAACCCCGAGCAACGCTGCTCGATCAGGGTCCGCCTGATCCACAGCTACAGGTTTGTCTGCACCACAATGCTCTCGGACTTGTCTTCCGGAAGGATGCTGTAGTCTCCGAAACCCGCCGGTATCAGACAGCTTCTGCCGCGGTCGATAAATGTGACGGCATCGTCCTTAAGTACCCGCACGCCGGTGTTCACGGCGGTCAAAATGTGAAAGCTTTCCTTTGTCACCTGATCCCTCCACTCCTCAACAAGCCTGAGGTCCTGGACGTGAAAATACGGGCACCTGTTTATGATGGGGAACTTTCTGTTCCTGTCAGCGATGTCGGTGGCGCCGCTTATGCGCGGAACCGTGCGGTTGGTGAAGTGTATGGAGTCCAGAGCCTCTTTCACGTGAAGTTCCCGGGCCTTGCCGTCAGAGCCGAGGCGACCCCAGTCGCTGATACGGTAGGTGGTGTCCGAGTTCTGCTGTACTTCCAGCAGAAGGTTGCCTGCTCCTATGGCGTGCACCGTGCCGGATGTTATGAAGTAGGCGTCGCCGGGAATCGACCTGAACTTCTGCAGACAGCTCTCGATGTCGTTAGAGTTCACGCTGTTGACGAATTTCACTTTTGTACAGCGCGAGCGTATGCCGGCAAATATCTTTGCGTCCGGTTTCGCGGCTATGACGTACCACATCTCGGTCTTGGGTTCCGCTCCCGGATCTTTTCGTGCCGCGCTCTCATCCGGATGCACCTGCAGGGAGAGCCTCTTTCCTGCGTCTATCAGCTTAACCAGCAGTGGGAATCGTCCATCTTTGAATCTTCTTCCAACGAAAACCTGTCCGAAATCCTTGACAAGGTCTTCGAGTTTCGCGCCTTTCAGCGGGCCGTTTTCGACTACGCTCTGCGCGTCTTCCCTGTCGACTATTTCCCATGACTCCGCGACCGGCGCCGGGCCTTCGGGAACCTTGCGCCCGAGTTTTTCAGCGAGCATATTGCCGCCCCAGACGATGGATTTGTATACCGGCTTGAAGAGTAGCGGATAAATATCAGGTCTTGTTTTTTTCCCGGACATTTTCTTCTTCCTATTTTGTGGCCGCAAAGCTGAGCTGGATAAACGCGCAGATCATCTGCCTGTCCTGGACGGAGACGCCTCTCGGCACCCTCAGTCTTTTTCTGGTATAGTTCAAAATCCCTTTAACCCCCGCTTCGACCAGCAGGTCGGCCGTTTCCTGTCCCGCCGGCGGTGGAACGCAGAGCGCCGCCAGATCGGGGCTCAGATCCTTCAACGCCGAAGTATCCCTGGAGACATCCTGCACGGTGATGCCCCTTACCTTGCGGCCCACTATATCCGGAGCTATATCGAAGATCCCCGCGAGGACCATTCCGTATTCCTCGAATGGAACGTGCTCGGCGATTGCCGAACCAAGTTTCCCGCAACCCACTATCACGACCCTGCTTTTTCTCTCCAGCCCGAGGGCTTTTCTTATCATGTGTGTCAACACGTCGACGCGGTAGCCCGAGCCTACACGTCCGGTCTCCTCCAGCCTGAAAAGATCCTGCCGTACCTGGCTCGCCGTATTTCCGTAAACCTCGGCCAGCTCGCTGCTCGATATCGTGCCAATGCCGTCTTTTTCAAACTGCTCAAGTATTAGGAGGTATTCAGACAGCCTGTTCACCGACGGCCAGGCCAGATCACTGTTTCCGTTGTTTTTGGGCATGAGAGGCGCCTTCTTCCATTGTTAAATCTTTCACACTTTTTAATTTACTCTTCCGTGCGAATTTCGCAAACAGTCCTGATGAAAGAACCGGGAATAGCTGAAAGGCGGCTTGGTATTTGTCTTCGCGCGATTATTATTATGCTTGCCGTAACCCGCGGTGCGGGTTGCCGAAACGAAAGAGCATTCAGATCTAACGGAGGAAGAGAATAATGAAGACAGCCGAATTCAACGCGCGGACAGCGGAATACTCGCTGGTCGACGGGGCAACAGGTTTTGTATTGAACGTGGCGGGAATGGATTTTTCCGAGGGGGATCTTGCCGGTCTTTCCGCGGCGGCCGAGAAGGCACACAGGGGGATGCAGGACATCGAGTCTGGAAAGATAAAGAATCCCGATGAGCAGAGAAAGGTGACCCACTTCACGAACCGCATAGATTATCCGCGGACAGAACTGTTTCGCGCGGTCCGGGAATTTGCCGGGGAGCTTCGGGCAGGAGCAATACGCGGCTGTTCGGATAAGCGTTTCGATTCCGCCGTTATAAACGGGATAGGGGGCTCCGCGCTGGGGCCGCAACTGGTTCAGTTTGCTCTTAACGGTCCTTACTGGAACGAGCTTTCCGATGAAAAACGCGGCGGGTATCTGAAAATATACTTCACGGACAACACGGATACCGCGGGCATTGCGGACATACTGGCGGCGGCCGATCTCGAGAAGACTCTGGTGCTCAGCATATCCAAATCCGGCGGCACCCAGGAGACCAGGAACAATATGCTTGCGTTCAAAAGGGAGTTCGAAGGCCGGGGCCTGGATTTCGCGAAACACGCGTGCGCCGTAACAATGAAGGATAGCAAGCTCGACAGGATTGCCTCTGAAGAAGGCTGGCTCAGGATTTTTCACATGGCCGAATCGATCGGCGGAAGGACGAGCGAGACCAGCGTGGTAGGGCATCTTCCAGCAGCATTCGCCGGCATAGACTTCAAGACGATGTTGGCTGGCGCCTGCAAGATGGACGAGTGGACCAGAAACCCCGGCCTCAGGGAAAATCCGTCCTACCTTCTTGCGGCAATGTGGTATATCGCGGGCGGGGGCAAAGGCGACAGGAACATGGTGATAGTCCCGTATTCGGACAGGCTGGTGCTTCTGTCCAAATACCTGCAGCAACTTGTTATGGAAAGCCTCGGGAAAAAGCTTGACCTGGACGGCAAACTCGTCAACCAGGGACTGAATGTATTCGGCAACAAAGGCGGAACGGACGCGCACGCCTTTATTCAGCAGCTCAACGACGGCCGCGATGATTTCTTCGTGACTTTTATCGAAATCCTGCGCGATGCCATGGAGATACCCTTTGACCAGTCCATCTCAATGGGCGACTACCTCCACGGGTTCCAGGCCGGGCTTGCAAGGGCTCTCCGTGAAAAAGGCAGGCAGACAATAGAGATTCGTATAAGCGAACTGAACGCATTCACACTGGGAATGCTCATAGCGCTTTACGAACGCGCCGTGGCCTATTACGCGGAGCTGATAAACATCAACGCGTTCCACCAGCCGGGAGTGCAGGCATACAAGCTTGCGAGCAACGGGGTCATTGAGCTGCAGATTCAGCTTGAAAAGGAACTTGCCGGAATGGCGCCTTTCAGCGGTACCCCGGCGGAGATCGTCGAAAAGGCGGGAATGGAAGGCGATTCGGCGGACGTGGAGGGCATGCTTGCGAAATTCGCGGCGAATTCCGCGGGCAGGAGTTTTCCGGGTTTCTCTATAGTTTCGCAATGGGATAATTCACGTTCCTGCACGGTCTATGAAATAAGCGAAGCCTGAAAAGGGCGGGAGCGGTGTGCCATGGCGGGTCAGAAAACTCCGGAAGATATCTTCCCGGCACTGTGCCCGGAGCATTTCCGCAAGCTGGCGGAAGCCGCGTGTGGAAAATCGAGGCTGGCTCTTTTAAGACAGGTGGATCCGGACGCCCGAGAACTGGAACTCCACGAGTCCGAGACTGAAGACCCGCTCGGGGAAAAGCTTCACAGTCCGATCCCAGGGCTTGTACACCGCTATGACGACCGTGTTCTTCTGAGGCTTACCGGACGATGCGCGATGCACTGCCGTTTCTGCTATCGAAGAGCGCTGCGGGGACAGTGGCCGGATTCCGCAATGGAAATGGATGAAAGCGGTTTTGCTCGATGCCTTGAATATATCGACGCGCGACCGACGATCCGCGAGGTGATTCTATCCGGCGGCGACCCGCTGATGCTCGAAGAAAACCGCCTGTCGAGAATCATGAAGAGCCTGTCGGACATAAAGCATCTGCGGATACTCCGATTGGGAACCAGGGTCCCCGTGGCGGATCCCCGCGGCATAAGCCCGGCTTTCCACGAAAAAATCAGCGCCATACCCGGACTGTGGATAGTCCTGCATATCAATCACCCCGCGGAGTTTTCGCCGGAAATGCTCGACTGCTGCCGCCGTTTTCGCGAGGCCGGCATAGCGCTGGCCAGCCAGACGGTCCTGCTCAAAGGGATAAACGACGAGATAACGGTGCTTGAAGAACTTTTCGCACGGCTCACGGAGCACAGAATCAAGCCGCTATACCTGTTCCACCTCGACCCCGCTCCAGGTACGTCGCACTTCGCCACCGGCCTGCAGGCAGGACTCGAAATAATGCGCGGCCTGAGAAAAAGAGTGTCTTCGCTTTCAATGCCCGTCTTCGCGCTCGATTTGCCAAGGGGCGGGGGAAAGGTTCCGCTGCTACCCGAATACAGGAAAAACGGACTCTATATCTCGCCCGAAGGACGCCCGGAAAAATACGACGACAGAAGCCGTAATTGACGGAGCCAATTTCAAAACTCTCCGTGGCCGCCTGCCTGGTCTGTCCCGACTGCCGCGGCCTGCCTGAGCGACTACGCTCGCAGTCAGGCGTGGCGTTCGCGCAAAAAGGGCCTGCAGCCCAAGGGGTTGGGGCGGAGGCGCTGCATGCGCCACGGCGAAATGGCGGGCACAGACAGTTGATGGTATGCGCCAGCCATTTCACCGCCCCGTCTGCCGCGCCCGCGCTGCCAACGCGGTTCTCGCGGTTCTCGCGGTTCGCCCGGAGTTTTGAAACTGGCTCGACTTTGTAAAATTAGCGCCAAGCCCGCTTGATTCTTTCTGCCTTTGTGTTAATTTAGCGACCGTCATTTTTGTTATTGTAATAAGATAGGTTTCCAGATTTATGCCGACATACCAGTACAGGTGCGATAAATGCGAAAGTGAATTCGAGTTCTTCCAGAACATGGTCGAAGATCCACTGGATCGCTGTATCCTCTGCGGAAAACCCGGGGTGAAAAGGCTGATCGGACCCGGCGCGGGGATTATCTTCAAGGGAAGCGGTTTCTACTGCACCGACTACCGTAAGGACGGCGGCAACTCAAAAACCGCAAAAGAAGGAAAAGATTCTGAATCAAATCCCGAAAACAGCCCTGAAACCGCAAAGAAAGACGACAAAAAAACTGCCGAAGTCGAAACAAAGGAGAAATCAAAATGAATATTCGTTGCCCGGATTGCAATGCTGAAAACCAGCTGGGCGCAATCTTCTGCCGCGAATGCGGTGCGAAGCTCGATGTCGAAAAATTTAAACCACAGGTCCGCGACTCCGCCAACCTGGGAGGACTCTTCGGTTTTATACGCAAAATTATAGGACTGATCCTTTTCTTTGGAGCGATAGCCGTTCTGGGCCTGATGTTCTGGCCGGGCGATGCCGCGGTTCCGGCGCTGGATGAAAAAAATGAAAAGGCCGCCGACGCGAAATTCGTGAAACTGAAAAATCGCCTGGCTAACAGATTCGGCGAGAGCACCTTTGTCTTTTCACCGGCCGAAATCTCATACATATTTGACAAACACCTGGTGGAAAGAACCGAAGACGGCGAAATAGTGCCCCAATACCTGATCCAAAGCATGGCAGTGGAAATAACTCCTTCAAAGCTCGTGCGCGCAACGATCAGAACCAAGTTTTTCGGAAGCAGCGTTCCCGTTACGTTTGAAATACTCGGTGTTCTCAACCAGGTGGATGATCCTGAAAAAGGCGCCATCCCCGTGACTTTCAAAATAACCGAGACAAAAATGGGACACATGAAAGTTCCGGGATTCCTGAGCGAAAAGGTGGTAGAAAAGTTCAGACCGCTCATCCAAGACGATTTTACAGACGAGGTATTGAAGGCGGCGGGCGCCATTGCAATCAACGACCAGAACTCCTTCGTCCTCAGCCTCAGACGCAATTAAAGGACCGATTCAGGCGCGGTGGGCACGGAAATCAAGGAATACCTCTTGCCTTTGGGCAAAACCTGTGTAATTTACCTGCCTTTGCCTCCATATGCCTGAGAAACTCGACGCTTTTCGGGGCCCGTAGCTCAGTCGGTTAGAGCAGACGACTCATAATCGTCTTGTCGCAGGTTCGAGTCCTGCCGGGCCCACCATTCATTTCAGACTCTGCGATCTCTGCGTCTCTGCGAAAGTCAATCCCTTATATGATTCGAACGACTAGGCTCTACGGCGGGACTCCGTCCGCAGAAGCCACTTGTTAAAATTCTACTATATTTTATTCTCGCACAA
>CAZGYO010000049.1:0-10763 GCA_964530455.1 uncultured Victivallales bacterium | reverse complement strand
TCCTCCTGCTTGGATATTTTCTCGTCGGCATTGGAAACAAACATCATAGCCGAAGCCATAACGACCAATGGCTCCAGTGTCCCCAGGGCGCCCGCGGCGTTCTCCCCCGCTTCTTCTTTGCTTTCTGAAGATTCCACGCTCTCTTCGGTTTGAGGTTCTGGTTCCGCGCCCGCAAGGCTTCCAACCGTATCGTGGGCCTTCCGCCAGGCATCTATAAGCGGTCCGATATCTTTCTCCTCGAAAGACGAGAATTTGACGCTGTAGTCTTTCCCGCCCAGGTTGATGTCAAGAAAGGAGTCGTATTTCTCCCTGCGCAGTGCCAGCGAGGCCAGATCATCCCTTATCGTTCCGCTGAGCTTCAGGAATCCCCGGTCTCCGGTCCTGCGCGAGAACAGATAGACCTTGTCCTTGAACGCTACAACGTATCCCTCGCCGGATTCGCCCTCGATGCTCCCCGAAGTCCGGGTCACCGAGATCGGGATATTGTCCTTTAACACGTCGCCGAGTTCTTCCCGCACTTTGGACGGCAGAAAATTGAAATTCATGGAATATTTCCTTCTTTTTGGTTCAGCGTCGGTTTTACGGGCTGATTTTCACTGGCCCCCAAAGGGCTAGGATTTCTCCGCGGACGCGTACAAGTCTGATCCGGCCAGCCATCTGAGGACCGAAATCCCTGCAAGGGCGGCCGACTCTACACGCAGCACGGTCTCACCCAGCGACAACGGATGAAACCCCGAGCTGTGAAAAAGTTTAAGTTCCGATTCGGAAAACCCCCCTTCAGGACCGACTATCCATGAAAAAATGCTTCCCGGCCTTACCAGCGGTGAGCCCGGGTCGCCGCCCGGCATACCGTAGAAAACCTCGCCGCCAAACCCTTTGAGAATCGAGACGGACTCCTCCACCGTCACCGGTTCGTCTATCTCCGTGAAATAGGGGTTTCTGGACTGCTTTGATGCCTCTATTACAAGCGTTCTCCAACGGTCGGGTCTGTCCGGTTTGGCAACTGAAAACTCCGTCAGCACGGGGATGACCCGGCGCACCGCGCTCTCCACCGCCTGGCGTATTATCAGGTCCATTGCGTTTTTTTTAGGGACAGCGACAACAAGGCATGAGTCTATATCGGGGAGATCAAAACTTTTAACTTCCTCAACTAAAATCTCCTTTTCTTCGCGGACAACAGCCGAAGCGACTGTGCCCTCTCCGTCGAGGAGCACTATTTTTTCGCCCGGCCCGGACCTCAGGGTCTTGAAAAGGTGCTGACGCTCCTTTTCCGGCAACGAAACGATATTTCCGGAAACGGGAATGTTCGGACAGTGAAAACAATGCATTCTGAAAATCCCTCCTAGTATTTTTTCTTTAACTGCTGGATGCTGTCTTTAAGCGCTTCAGAGCCCCTGTCTATACCGCGCCTCTCGTCCAGCTTTAAAATCATTGACCGGATACTGCGTATCTCGTCATAAAGTTCGCGGTTGTTCTTTACCATAACGTAACGGAGGTAGTCGGCCGAATCCTTGTTCTTTCGGTTCTGCAGTTCTATTATGTATCCAATACCCGAGAGTATGAAGCCGTATGCCGCCAGGTGCATATTTACCGGATTGAACTCCCCGGCAATCGCCCAGGTCAGGACAAAGACGATTACCATTACCATCCCCAATAATCCAAATACAAGCTTCAGCATACAGTTACCTCGCGTGGATTCATAATTGATCCAGATCCGTCACAGGAAAATATAATTCAATTCTCAGACGACGCAAGGGCGGATGGATACAGAATTACACGGTCGAGCCGGAGGCATGTTCAATTCCGCCTGCGTCCGTGCAAAAGACAATACTTGAATTCGAGATTTGATTTTTTTTGGATTCTTCGCTTTGCTTATTTTGAAATCGGGCATTTCAGGTGTATAATTTTAAGCTAGATATACTATATCCCCCGGGGATCGAATCGAACTGGAGCACAGTGAAAACAATCGAAACAACAGTGGAAATACGCAATTCTCTCGGACTGCACGCGCGGCCCGCTTCAATGTTTGCCCAGTGCGCTTCAAAGTACAAATCCAACATATTCGTCAAGAAAAACGGCAACGAAGTGAACGGGAAAAGCCTGATGGGTCTGCTGATGCTCGCCGCGGGGCACGGGTCCAAGATCGAGCTTGTCATTTCGGGGGAAGACGCAGACCATGCTCACCAGGCCATCCTTGACCTCATAGAGAGCAACTTCAACGAGGAATAGAGCTGATGGCCGGGAAACAGGAACGTGTTATTCACGGTGTTCCCGCCTCTCCGGGAATCGCCATAGGCAACGCTTTCGTATGCGACGAGTTCAAGCTTTCCCTGGAAGAACGGACGGTTCCTGACAACCATCTGGAATCCGAGATGGTCCGTCTCCAGAAAGCCATCGACCTCACGAGGGAACAGATACTGGAGATTCAGAAACGCGTCCAGGAAGACCTCACGGAGAAAGAAGCAAAGATATTCGATGCGCAGATACTGATTCTGGACGACAATATACTTCTTGAGGATATACGGAAAAATCTTTTTGCCGAAAAGAAGAACATCGAGATCATATTCTACAGGACAGTACGCAAATATATCAGTGCGCTCTCCACAATGAACAACGATTATTTCCGCGAACGTGCTTCGGATATAGAAGATCTCTGCGTCCGTGTCCTTAAAAACCTTTCCGAGGGCGAACCTGAAAGCATCGACCATATGCCCGGGCAACGGATTATCGTAAGCCAGGAGATGACGCCCTCGGACATAGCAATAATCGACCGGGAAAATACGCAGGCATTCATAACAAGCAGCGGAAGCCGAACCTCGCACGTTGCCATAATGGCAAGATCCATGGAGATCCCGGCGGTAGTCGGCTCCGGATTAAAGCTGCAGGACATCATCAGTAACGATGATCTCGTAATTGTCGACGGACACACGGGAACGGTTGTTATCCATCCGGGAACGGAAACACTAAAGCTCTATGCCAAAAAGGAAGCCGGGTTCGAGAAACAGCAGTCCAAATTCATCGAGTCCAGCGCGGCGGTCTCGGAAACGGTCGACGGGTTCCGCCTGCATCTGGCCGCGAATATTGAGTCGCCCTCCGACATCCCCGCCGTAGAACGCTATAACGCGCAGGGCATAGGCCTCTTCCGCACGGAATATCTCATGATGGAAAGCGGAAAAATTCCGAATGAAGAAAAACAGTTCAACATATACAGGGAAGTCGCGGCGGCGATGCGCGGCAAGCCCGTGGTGATACGTACTTTCGACATCGGCGGCGACAAGGTCCCCGGAAACATCTCCATGCATCACGAAGCGAACCCCTTTCTAGGCTACAGGGCTGTAAGGCTTCTCTCGGAAAACCCGGAGATAATGAGAACACAGATCCGCGCGATTCTCCGCGCCGGAGCCTTCGGCAACATAAAGATCATGTTCCCGATGATAAGCAACCTGTCGGAGCTGCTGCACCTGAAAGAGATAATCCGGGAAGTCAAAAACGAACTCAAAAAAAAGAAAATCCCGTACGACCAGAATATAAAGACCGGGATAATGGTCGAAGTGCCTTCCACGGCGATATGCGCGGAACATTTTGCGCCCGAAGTCGATTTCTTCAGCATTGGAACAAATGATCTTGTCCAATACACCCTTGCTGTTGACAGGACAAACGAAAAAGTCGCGGATCTTTACCAGCCGACCCATCCGGCGATAATCAACCTGATGTTCAATGTCGTGCAGGCCGCGAACAAAAACGGGATATGGGTGGGTGTGTGCGGCGAGATGGCTTCAGATATACGCTATCTTCCCATACTTGTGGGCATGGGCATTCACGAACTGAGCATGACCCCTTTTTCGCTGGGACCGGTACGCAGCATAGTAAGGTGTATGAAGATGCATGAGGCAGAAGAAATCGCGAACAATGCGAGAATGTGCGCCACTCCCCAGAAAACGCTTGAAAGGTCAAACGAATACCTGTGGAAAGTCGCTCCCGAGATAGTGGAAATGGTTTCCGGAGGCAAGGAATAACGATGAAAATGCGCCCTGACTGGGACGAATATTTCATGAACATCGCCGAAGTGGTCTCAAGCCGGAGCAACTGCTCCCGAAGACACGTGGCCGCGGTGGTCGTGAAGGACCGCAGGATTATATCGACAGGCTACAACGGAACCCCCAGAGGGATCAAAAACTGCTTTGAAGGCGGATGTCCGCGCTGCTCTTCGGACGCTCCTTCCGGAACAGATCTTGACCGTTGCCTGTGCAGTCACGGCGAGGAGAACGCCATCGTGCAGGCCGCCTATCACGGCATATCACTTAAGGACTCAACTCTCTATACCACTTTCAGCCCCTGCCTGCTCTGCGCGAAAATGATCATAAACGCAGGCATACTCAGGGTAGTGTACAAACAGCGTTACAGTCTCGACGAGACTGCGGGAGACCTGCTCCGGGAGGCGGGGGTCATCCTTAAGGCGCTTGAAAGCGGCTCATGATAAACAGGCTTCCGGAAGATCTGCTCGAGCGGCTCAGCGACCTGCTGCGCGAAAGCTCCTGCTCTCTACCCAAAGACGTGATTGGAGCGCTGCGCAATGCAGCCGCGTCCGAGAAAGCTTCCGGACATGCCGCATCAATACTTGAAACCTGTCTGCGCAATGCGGAAACAGCACGTAAAAACAAGTCCCCCGTATGTCAGGACACCGGACAGATAAATTTTCTGGTATCGGGCCCCGCGGATAGCGACCGTATAGCCTTCAGGCAGACAGCCCGGAAAGCAGTGGCACGGTGTACCGGAGAAGCCGTGCTGAGAAAAAACGCCGTCTGCCCGGTAACCGGTGTAAACTCCGGCAACAACCTGGGTCCGGGATCGCCGGCGATCTACTGGGAGGACAAACCGAGTCGCGATCTCAATATCCGCCTGATGCTCAAGGGAGGTGGTTGCGAAAACTGCGCTAGACAATACTCGTTGCCGGATTCTAAACTCAAGGCCGACCGCTCTCTGGACGGCGCCGCGAAATGCGTACTGGACGCCGTGCTCCTTGCGCAGGGCAAGGCGTGCCCGCCATGCGGCATTTCCGTATGCCTGGGCGGTGACCGCGCATCCTCGGCGCTTGAAGCTAAAAAACTGTTTTTCAGAAAGATAGGCTCACGCAACAAAAACCCGGAACTTGCGGAATTTGAGGACAGCCTTCTGTCACAAATAAACTCTCTCGGCATCGGCCCTATGGGACTTGGCGGCAAAACTACCGCTCTTTCGGTTTTCGCAAATGCCCTGCACAGGGTACCGGCAAGCTATTTTGTGACCGTCAACTTCATGTGCTGGGCCTGGAGACGCAGAAAGGCGACCATAGCCGCGAGCTGATTCCGCGAGGAGTTATTATCCTAAATGAAGCAGTCCAATTGCAAAAACTGGCATTAAAATTATGGTTGTTAAAATGATGCAGCGAATCAGGCCGATAACTATTGAGCCGATTTAAAAATCACCTTTAAACGCAGACATGAAAAAACTTATTGAAAAAGCCGCGATACTGACCGAAGCCCTTCCCTATATACAGGAATTCCGGGGCCAGATTGTCGTTATCAAGTTCGGAGGAAGCGCCATGGAAGACGACTTCCTGACCAAAAGCGCAATGAAAGACATTGTGCTTCTTGAATGTATCGGCATGAACCCGGTTGTGGTCCATGGCGGGGGGAAAGCCATCAGCGCAAGGCTGTCAGAACTCGGCATAGAAACAAAATTCATAAACGGCCTCAGATACACCTGCGATAAGACCATCAATGTTGTCGACGAGGTGCTTCACAATCACATCAACCCGAATCTTACCGGCGCGATAGGCGAAGCCGGAGGAAAAGGGGTCAGGCTTTCCGGCAAGGATTTCCTCAAGGCCGAACAGATATTCACCCGTTGCCCGAAATCGGGAAGAGAGATCGATATCGGCAAGGTCGGACACGTAAAGGATGTCGATACAGCCAGGATAATCGAAACTCTCGAACAGAACATCGTTCCTGTAATCCCTCCGCTGGCTCTGGCTGGCGACGGTTCGATTCTCAATATCAACGCTGACCTCGCCGCATGCAAGATCGCGGAGGCTCTTAAAGCCGCCAAACTTGTCTTCCTTAGCGACGTTCCCGGCATTCTCAGGGATAAAAACGATGAAAACAGCCTGATCTCAACCGTCAGAATATCTGATGTCGATAAACTCATAGAAGACGGAACAATATCCGACGGAATGCTCCCGAAAATAAGCAGCGCGGTAGCCGCGCTTGAGTCCGGAACAAAAAAAATCCACATGATCGACGGCAGAATAAAACACTCCCTGCTTCTTGAAATATTCACTGACGAGGGGATCGGCACACAGATAATCCGCTGATCCGGGGATTATCTCTTCATTTTTGCCCGCGCATATGATATAATGTATGTTTGGGCTTTTTCTTTTTAAGCCGGAAAATGCCCGCGGCGGCCCACTGCGGACGGGCAAGCCTGACCCGCATATTTTATGAACCTGAATGAAGCAGTTAAATTGCAAAAAGAGGATTCTTGATAATCAGACACTTACGCTAAATAGCGCATGTTCAGATTCGGCAAAGCCGAATATGAATTAGTGCAAGTCGATGATAACAAAGCTGATATAGTGCAATGGCTTTGCCCTCCGGGTGGAAAATCTTCTGTTCCTTTAAATTACATTTTGTAATTAAAAAAAATATAACCTGTTAATAAACAGATCATTAACCCTAAAATATCGATTTTTCATGAAATAACGGGGCTAACGGCATAATCGGATATGAAGAAGAACTGGAACAACGCTTTAAAAAAACTAAAAAAACAGGATCCCGAGCTTTTCAAGCGGGCCGCCTCGTTTCTCAGAAAAAACCTGCTTCTCTGTGCCTTTCCGAGGGAAAACGGGTCCTACGGTTTCATTTTCAGTGATGATTACGACGGAAAGAAAACCAGATCCACTGCAAGCGCCTTTATATCTTTGACCGGAAACGGCGCCGTTGTCTCTGAATGCCTGGGGCGGCACGGAAAAAGGAAAATAAACAGCCTTTGCATACATACAGCAGCGGGGCTTATGCATCTTGCGAAGTTCGCGGACAGGGAAAAAACCGGCCTGCCACGCGGGAAACCCGGATTCCGGGCGCTGCACAAGGAAAACATATTGCGCGATTCCCGGAAACAGCAAAGCGAGAGGGCGGAGCTTATCGTCAATGCCGTAAAAGGCCTTCCGCACGTCCCCAGTAAATGGGAAATCCTCACGCTTCTCGTCCGGCTTAAAGGAAGCAGACGGGAATATTCCGGCAATCTGGCAAACATGCGTCAGTTGATATTTCGCGAACATGTGGGGGGCGGATTAAAAATAGACCAGTTCTCTCTTCAGGAACAACAGATAATCAGGTTCCTCGCCTTGAACTCCGAGGGAGAAAGCGGCAGGCTTTGCCTGAAATCCGAAGCCGCCGCTGAATTCTTTCACTGCCTTTCAGGGTTTCCCCGCTTCTGCTGCGGCAATGAAAACCTGAGAGTCAGGAGCGGAATATCCGAACCGGGCGTCTGCGTTCTTGAGACCGGGGCCGGGTATATCCTCCAGCCTTCGATAATCCACCAGGAAAAACCCATTCCGCTGAAAAACGCCCGTATAGTTCTGGGAAAAGCCGGATGCTGGGTCGGGATCGCCGGGGAATACTTCTGGGTTCCGGGAACTGTGGATATTGTCTGGCTCAGGAACTTCATTCGCTCTGCACCGGAAACCCTTCTTCCCGAAAAGGCCGAAAAAATGATCAGCGAGTTCCGCGCTAAAGACGTAAAAGTCCTGGGATGGGGCCCGCAAAAGCTCGCTCTCCGCTCTTTCACTCCGCACTGCGTAGTTGAAAAAATGGACGAATCTGATCTACTCGAACTCACCCTGTATTTTGATTACAATGGAAAACTTCTTCTCCCAGGCGCCTCCAGGCTGGAATCGAGCGGCGGAGATTACTGGAGAAGGAACACTGACGGCGAAAAACAGGCCATCAGGGACCTGCAGTGCTTCGGTTTCAGAAAAAAGAAGGGGAGTCGAAATGTCTTCTCCCTGCAGGGAATTGAAGCCATAGGGTATTTTACCGACATATTTGTTCCGGAATGGCGCAGCAGGGGAAGAAAGATATATTTCGGGCACGGCTTCGCAAATTCAGTCCCGGACATGGCTCTGCGCTTCAGGCTCTGCCGGGAGGAAAAATCACATTTTGAGATAGCCTGCATGGTCTCCGCCGGACTATCTCCGCGATGGAATGATATTCTCAAGACTGCTAAGAACGGCCGCAGATATATAACCGCCGAAAACGGCTCCCTCTACAGGATAAGCCCGGCTATGACCGAATTTGTTCTGAAAATATCTTCGGTAATGCGGCCGGTGCAGGATTCGCCCGAGTCCATATCCCTGCCGAGAACCGCGCTCTTCTACTGGATGTACGCCGCAAAGTCTTTCCCCCCCGCGCGTATACCCAGATTCAGAGAGATCGAACAGATTAAAGATTGCCGGCCGGAAAAAATCGTGCGCAAGCTTCGGTCGGAACTCGAAAAGAACATCAAAACTCAATTGCGTCCCTACCAGTTGGAAGGAATCTCGTGGCTCGCATGCGCTTCGGAACTTGGATTCAACCCAATCCTGGCCGACGAGATGGGGCTGGGAAAAACGGTTCAGGCTCTGGCCTTCCTCGTAATGCGCAGACTGCTGCACCCGGAAAAACCTGAATCCCCTTCTCTTGTTCTCTGTCCAAGTAGCCTTGTCGAAAACTGGGAGATGGAATGCAAACGTTTTCTGCCCGGTTTTAAAACACTTGCAGTCACCGGAAGCGATCGCCATGCAAAATGGGACCGTATACATAAATCAGACCTGCTTGTCAGTTCATACGCGCTGGCAAAACGCGACATCAAACGCTACGAAGGCTTTCTGTTCGATACGCTTATACTTGATGAGGCACAGCACATCAAGAATCCCGGCACTGCAAATGCCAGAACCTGCAAGAGCATCGGCAGTTCCTGCCGCCTTGTGCTCACCGGCACCCCTCTCGAAAACAATCCTACAGATCTGTGGTCGATATTCGACTTTCTCAACCCGCATATGCTCGGATCATTCCGAAGTTTCAAGTCGCGATACGGCAGCAGGGATGCAAAACCGGAGATTCAGAAGGAACTCGGGGCGCGAGTCTCCCCGTTTATCCTGCGCCGAAAGAAAAATGAAGTCTGCGAAGAACTCCCGAAAAAATCCACGCAACTGGTCTATTGCGACATGAAAGAAGCACAGCAGGAACTCTACGACAGGATGCTCCAGGCAGAACGCGGAAAAATGAGAAAGTTCCTCGAAAACAGCCGGGAAGTAAACCGGATGAACGTACTTACGGGCCTGCTGCGGCTCAGGCAGATATGCTGCCACCCCGACATACTTCCAGAAGAAATCAACAGCGAAAAAACCCCTTCTGCAAAGATGGACCTTTTCCGGGAACTGCTTCTCGAAAACATCGACAGCGGACACAAGCTGCTGGTTTTCAGCCAGTTCACTTCAGTGTTAAAAATAATATCCTCATGGCTGAAAAAGAAAAACATAGACTTTGAATACCTGGATGGTTCGACGCAGAACAGGATGGACAGGGTACTGCGCTTCAATTCGGAAGAAGACCTGCCTGTATTTCTACTCAGCCTTAAAGCCGGCGGCACCGGGCTGAACCTGGCATCAGCCGACAGAGTCATAATATTCGACCCATGGTGGAACCCGGCGGTCGAAAACCAGGCCGAAGACAGAACTCACCGGATAGGACAGAAAAAACCTGTCTCAAGCATGAAGCTGATCGTCAAAAACAGTATCGAGGAAAAAATAGTCGAACTCCAGCAAAAGAAGAAATCTCTTTTCGATAACGTGGTAGAACAGGCTGAAGGCAATCTTCCCGGACTCAACGCCGAGGAAATGGAGTTCCTTCTCAGTTGAAATCGAAACCGCAGCTGCCGGAGGTACTGAACTCATCCGGGCAGCGGGGATATTTCCTGCAGCTCGGAAAACGGAACGGGTAGATCCGGCACTTTGCCTTGCCGTCGTCCCCATAGCAAAGAAAAGGACATTTGTATACAAGCCTGCAGCATAAACCGCATTGCGTGCATTTCCCGCGACGGCCGTTTTTCACAGGCAGAATTGCCGTGAACTGCCTCTTGAGCTTTTTCAGAACCATCCGATTCACATCCTTTCTATCCAGAAGCCTGTTTACTGCCGCACTTCTGTTCAGTACGAAGTTCTCCTGATAATATCCTCCTGGACACGCCTGTCGAGTTCGGTGAATCTGGCAGACCAGCCACCGACTCTCACCAGCAGATTCGGATACTTGTCCGGCTCTTCAAGTGCGGATTTGAGGTCATCCTGGTTCACAACGGTGACGCTCGCCTGAAGACCACCAATCTTAAAAAAAGTCTCGAAAAGCGCATTCAGCTTGGGCCGGGACTCGGTGAAATATACAGGGGAAAGCTTTATGTTTGTGGCCACGCCACCGTTTGCGGCATCCACCCTCGCAACGGAGTTTAGAAAAGCCGTTATCCCGTTTCTGTCTCGGCCCGCGGTGGGGGCATGACCAATGGCGAAGGGCATGCCGGCGCCGCGGCCGTCCGCTGTCGCGCCGCAAAACTCGCCCATATGGTATCCTCCGGGATTGACACTGCTTATGGTCAAAAAATCAAGGCCGGCCTCTTTGCCGGCTTTTCCCGCTATTTTGTTTATCCGGCGCCATGTCTCGACCAGCATGTCGTCCGTCTCCCTGTGGTCGTTG
>CAZGYO010000048.1:0-10770 GCA_964530455.1 uncultured Victivallales bacterium | reverse complement strand
AAAGTCTCTTTTAAGAAGCTCCAGTGTTTTCTTCCAAGCTGCCAGTTCGGCGATTTTCCGTTGTTCCGCAAGTTCCTTTTGCTCTTGTTCACGCCTGGCCTGTTCAGCCTTCACTCTCTGCGCCTGTTCGATTGCCGCTTTTTCCCTGTTTTGAAGAGTCATAAAAACCAGCCCGCCCGCGATTGCGGCCAGGAAAACAATCGTCAATGCGACAGCGATCCGCGGCGCTCTGGATTTCTGACGCAGAGCCGGCGGAACAACCGCGAGTTTGCCGCAGCCCGGGCATGATATTGATATCTGTTTGCCTTCAACAGGAACATCTGTTCCGCATTTCGGGCATGGAAACGTCTTCTGTGGCATGGGTATCTCCTTGTTTTCTCTATAACACTATTTTTTCTCTACAATACTTATGCATTCGTGAACAATTAGATCCTTATCATGGAAAAGCACGAAACGAATATGTTTGACTGAAGACAGGCTGGGCAGGACAGCAAACACTGTCTTGAATGCCACCCGCGCAGCCGGTTCAAGAGGGTATCCGAAGGCGCCTGTCGAAATGGCCGGGAAGGCGATGGAATCAATCGCGTTTTCCTCGGCCAGCAGAAGTGCGTTGCGATAACACGCAGCAAGCAGTTCCGCGGCAGGCTCATCTATCCCGTAAATTGGGCCAAGGCAGTGAATCACCGAGTGATTGGGCAAGTTATGGGCGCCGGTGATTACCGCCTGCCCCGGAGAAATCGGAGCAAGCGCCCGACATTCCATTTCCATTTCCCGCCCCGCGACCCGATGAACCGCCCCGGCCACACCGCCGCCAATGCGCAGTTCCGCGTTCGCCGCGTTCACAATGGCCTTCATGTCAGGCTGATGCGCAATGTCACCCCGTACACACTCAAGCGTTATTCCCCGAAAATTTTGCTTCATCATCAATTTACATCCCTGAAAGCCTGAGATTCCGGCAAATCAACGGGCTTTCTAAAAATTTCATTTCCTCCGCTCATAACCTTGGAGCCAATTTCAAAACTCTCCGTGGCCTGCCATTTTGGATGCGAGGCCACGCCGAAATGGCGGGCACAGACCGTTAATGGCATGCGCCAGCCATTTCACCGCACTGGCTTCGTTAAACAACCGGGTTAAACTTATCCTCAAAACAGCTAAAGTTCAAGGTCTGAAAATATTTCGGCGCCCGGGATATGCCGCTGCGGAAACAATGCCGATGCAGAACTTGTGCCGGATTTTTCTAGCAAAAACGATATTAGTAGATACATTCATTATAGAGAGCCTGGCTTATTCATGAAATTTCAAAATCAGAGACAGCATGGCCTATAAAAACAGGGAATGCATATTGAAACTGGCTCGAAAGTGAATATGTACGTGAAGAATTGTGAAGTTTTACCCTGTGAATAATCCAGGATAGAGAATGTGCCGACAATTATATTTTCAGGGAGAAATGATGAACAAAAGAAAGGTCCCGGCCCGGCTGTATTTCCCCGCGCTGTTGACGATATCGTGTTTTCTATATTCGGGGTGTAACAGCGTGCCGCCCGGCAATCCGCCCGAGGGGCGAATAATCGAACCCGTACCGGAACCGGAAGTGAAGGGAACCACGAAAGCCGTCAACTATATGGTCGCTTCCCTCTCGATGCGCTGTGTCCCTATTGCTTCGGGAGGGTCCTCGCCTCCGATTGTCGCAAACAGCTTCACTATGCCGGACCGGCGCGTAAACGATCTTCCGTTCGAGGTGTGGAGGACGCTTCTCAGAATGAAGATGATAGTCCCGGCGAAATCCGGTTCCTCCGAAAAGACGCCCGCTTATTTTCTCTTAAGCGAGTTCCGTGTTCCCGATGAAGGTAAAGACGGTTTATTCGAGTGGGAGATGCGTCTGGTGACCGTATCCGGCAGAGAGACAGTGTGGCGGGACGAAATAGAGTTTTTCGCAGCGCCGGACTCTGGAGACGCCGAAAAGTGAAAACCGAAGTCCTTTCATTTCTTTCCGGTCTGGAGATGTTCGGGATTAAACTGGGGCTTGAGCAGGAGCGCGAACTTCTCCGCAGGCTCGGCAACCCGCATCAAGGTCTCCGTTACATACATGTGGCCGGGACGAACGGGAAGGGGTCCGTCTGCGCCATGGTGTCGGCGGGGCTCAGCGCGGCCGGGTACAGGACGGGATTCTACAGTTCGCCGCACCTTGTCTCGCTCAGGGAGAGATTCCGTATCGACGGCAGGGCGGTTTCGGAAAAACGGCTTGAAAAATTGCTTCTGAGGCTCAGGGAAGAGGTTGAATCCATGCGGCGTCAGGGGGGGCAGCCGACATATTTCGAGGTGATGACTGCCGTGGCGGCTCTTTATTTCGCGGCGGAGAAGCTTGATTTTGTCGTGTGGGAGACCGGGATGGGCGGGCGTTTCGACGCAAGCAATGTTGTGGTGCCCGAACTGTCCGTTATAACCGCCATCAACCTTGATCATGTTCAATACCTGGGCGACACGGAGGAGTCGGTAGCGTTTGAGAAATGCGGGATCATCAAGTCGGGGATACCCGTTTTGGCCGCCCGCATGAAACCGTTGATACGGGACATTGTTGAAAAGGCGGCCGAAGAGAAGAAATCCGACCTGCTGCACACGGAACCCCATCCGAAAATGCATATGCCGGCGTTCTGCAGGGAAAACGCCGACCTGGCATATACAGCCCTGACTTATCTGGGATCGAAATACTCTTTTGAGGCAAAGCCGTGCATGGAGAAGGCTCTTGAGAATCTTCGCTGGCCCGGCCGGCTCCAGGAGCTTCCCGACGGCGGAGTTGTCGACGGAGCGCACAACCCGGCGGGCGCTGAATACCTAAAGAATTATCTCGGGAAAAATTTTCCCGATCGAAAATTCCGTGTCGTCTTCGCCTGTCTGGAAGGAAAAGATCCACGCGGAATGTTCCGGGCGCTCGAGGAGATCGCGGCAGAATATACCTTTGTGAATCTGCAAAACTCGCGTAAAACATATACCCCGCAGGATCTGGGCGAAATACTGCGCCAGGTTTCTTCGCGGAAATTTTCCACGGCGGATTCAGTCGCCGAAATCCGGGAAACGGAGACCGGCCTTCTTTATACCGGGTCACTGTACCTGGCGGGCGAAGTGCTGGAAAAATACTTTGGTGAAAAAGGGACACTGGATATATACTAGCAGCCTGCCGGGCTAACCCGTATACCATCACAAAGCCAGTGTGCTGTATCAGCTTCGTTGAGATTATCGAAATCGGGATCGAATAAAACAAATAGGGTTCAATGGTCGTATCCGGTTCCGAACAAGCTCGGCCCGGCTCCGCCAGTGACCCGGCGCCATTAAAATTAAAAAATATCTCGCACGAAGGCACGAAGGCACGAAGAAATGGCAGAAAATGAAATTGGGCAAATAGTCGTGGATTGCGCTGTCCGCATGCATAAGAAGGAGGTTCAATAAATATCTCTGTGGCTTAGTGGCTTTGTGCGAGAATAAAATATAGTAGAATTTTAACAAGTGGCTTCTGCGGACGGAGTACCGCCGCTGAGTTTGTCGTTATCATCGACTTGCACTAATTCATATTCGGCTTTGCCGAATCTGAATCGCAGACAAAGAAAAAACGGATGCCTCGCTGCTACAGCACGCTGTCTTTGTGAAAAAACCTGCCCGGACGGACCGGGAGGCGTAATATTTATTACAGTAATCGCCCTTGCGCCCTTATTTATGTATGCTATTTTATTGCCAGGCATGAAAAATAGAATTCACACGCATGGGAGGAAACAGATGAAGGCTGGTTCCAGGTTTTCGAGCTTATTGGCGTTGCTGCTTGTCTTTGCGGCATTTCCGGTAGTTATCGCTGCCGACTACTCTTGGGGGGAACCGCACGCGAAGGTTTTGCCAACGGGGGATTTGGAATGGGCGCCGGAACCGTTCACCTTGGTGACCGGCCAGACGATTCGATATATCGACTACGACAACGGTGCCGACGCCAACGACGGCACCAAGGCCAAACCGTGGAAACACCATCCCTGGGATCCGGCCGCCACCGGCATGGCGAAGTCTGGCGCAGCCGATACCTTCGTGTTCAAAGGCGGAGTGATCTATCGCGGTGAGCTCACGGTACCAGCCGGTGCTTCCGCACGCTTGACTCGCGATCCGTCATGGGCCCAAGGTGAGGCCCGCCTGTATGGCTCGGAGATCGTCGGTGGCTGGAGGAGGAGCGCGCATCCGCAGATGCCGCAGGCCGACACGGTCTGGGCGGCACAGCTCCCCTTCGCACCCCGCAATGTGTATATGGTCGACAAGGCCGGTGAGGCGACTCGGCTCAAGCTCGCACGCCACCCTAACTGGGAGGTCTCCGACCCCGATAACGTCTGCGCCGAGTGGTGGGAGTGGGAACAGCCAAACTGGTGGCTGCAATTCCAGGGCAAAAACGAGAACGTCATGATGGTCGATGGCAGGAAATGGCACCTGGGCATCGACAGCAAGCATTTGGGTGCTATCGGCGAAGACGCGGTTGGCGGTTACGTTCGAACCGAGTGGGGTGTGCCGACGATCAACACCCCGTACCATGCCCGTATCCGCGGCTGGGATCCAGACAGAAAGGGCCTCGCCTTCGCCGGACCGTGGAACGACAACCCCGGCGGCATGATCTTCGCCGGGCACCGCTATTATCTGGAAGATCGCCCGCAATGGCTGGATCAAGCCGGGGAGTTCTGGTTCGATAAGAAGGGGGATGGCGGCACCCTCTACCTCTGGCTGCCGAACGATGCCGATCCGGATACCGTCACCATCGAAGCGGCGAAACGTCTCTCAGCCATCAATGCCACGGATGTCACCGATCTCACGGTCAGCGGTCTGAGCTTCAGTTTCTTCAATGTCCTCTGGGATTTGGATACCAAACAATATGACGAGGAGGCCGTACATGCCGGCGTGATCAGGGCCCGCGGTACGATCAAAAGGCTGCAGGTCGACCATTGCCGTTTCGCGCATGTGCATCTCCCGCTTCGTCTTGAGGCGGGCGGCACAACGGCCTTTGCCGCCTTCAATGATAACGATGTGGCCCACGCCGATCACGGCGGCTGCGCCTTCCACAACAGCGTCCGGCATCAGGTCACCGGCCGCGGTCAGAAGGGAAAGACACCCGGCCATCTGGTCCAGATTGAGGCATTGCGCAACCGCATGCATGACATCGGGCATCGCAATGCCCGCGGGCACTACGGTGCCGCAATCGAGGTCCACTGTGCCGAGGTGCTCGAAATCGCCGGCAACTTCCTGAGCCGCTGTGCGGAGCAGGGTATCGACGTCTATGGCGGCAAGCACAACGGCGAAACGCACGACGCGCCGATGAGCCGTGCCCTCATCCATCACAACAAGGTGGTCGACAGCCTGCTGATGAGCTCAGACTGGGGCGGTATCGAGACCTGGCAGGGAGGCCCATTCTATGTCTTCAACAACATCTCCGCCAACCCTGGTGGGATCATGAACTGGTCGAAGAAGAACAAAGGTGAGGGCACGCCCCGTTTCGGTTTCTCGTTCTACACCGACGGCGCCTCCAAGAACTACCACTTCAACAACATCGCCTTCGGCAAGAACAACACCCCTGGCAGCATCCATGCCAACAATGCGGCCTTCCAGTCGCTGATCGGCTTCGGCAATATCAAGTTCAACAACACCATCTACAAATTCATCAACGGCATCCGCCGTCAGGGCACAGGCGGTTCGCGCCAGATGAAGTATCTCGGCAACGTCTTCCAGGACATTGCCGAGTACACCCTGCTGCACCATGTCGGCAAGGGGGACGTCCAGGCCGCGCACTTCAACAACGCCGAGGGCTACGACTTCCGCGCCATGGCCTACGCCAACAACGTCTTGGACAAGCCCGGCAAAGGCATCGGGGTGATCGGCGAGGGCGGCGATAAACACGAGACGATCGAAGCCATGGCAGCCGAACTGAAGGAATACGGCACACCGGCAAGCAGCGTCGGCAAGTTGACCGACGAACCACTGCGCGATCCGGCCAACGGCGACTTCCGTCTGGCCAGGGATTCCGTTGCCAAAGACTTCGGTGTCACGGTCTTCGTGCCCTGGAGCCTCTACGCCATGGTCGGCGAATGGAACTTCATCCGCAACACCGCCCAGAGCGAACTGGTGATCGACGAGCATTGGTACATGTCGGAGGAACTCGTTGATCGCAACACCTACCAGCACTCACCGCGCTACCACCTGCAAGGGGTAAATATCGATGCCGACGACTATATTGCCGGCGCCCTGGAGGACTGGGCGCCCGGCGCGCTGTCGCTTAACGGCAAGGACCAGTACCTGATGATCAGCAATGAGAAACTGGTCGAACCGTTTACCCCCAAGCTCAGCAAGAAGGCGAAGAAGAAAGGCAAGGTGATCAAGACCTTCAAGGGCGATGAAAAGGCCACCGTCAACATCCTCGACAGCAACTTCATCATCGAGGTTTATCTGAAGGCAGAGAGCGATGGCATCATCGTCCGCAAGCTGGACGCCGCCGGCTACCAGCTCGATCTCGATGACGGCAAGCCACGTCTGACCATCACCAACCAGAAGGGAGCCACCGCGACCGCGACCGCCCAGGCCACGATCACCGACGGTGCTTGGCATCATGTGTGCGCTGAGGTCGATCGCCAAAACGGGATCACCATCTACATCGACGGCAAACCGGCGACGGCGGAGGTCCAGGCCGTTGCCGGTTCGCTGAGCAACAGCGGCGACTTCTTGGTCGGCGGCGCCCCGGGAGAGAACCATCTCAAGGGCGCTCTCGACTTTTTACGGATCAGCCGCGGTTCGCTCGCCGATGCCCACACGACCATCGACGAGCTCTACACCTGGCAGTTCAGTGGTCCCTTCCTGAATGACTTCACTGGTCGCAAGCGCGACTTCGAGAAGAGCGCTCCAGGCGCGATCGATTTTGAATAATCAACTATTTTATAAAAGGAGAGAGAACATGAAAACCTTACGTATCACAATCATCAGTTTATTGCTTATTGCAATGGCGGGCTTGGCCCAGGCCCAGGAGTATTCCTGGCAAAAGCCGTACGCGAAGGTGCTGCCGACAGGCGACCTGGAATGGTCCCCTCGCCCCTTTGCATTTCAAAAAGGGGAAGAGATCCGTTATATCGACTATGAAAACGGCGACGACGCGAACGACGGCGCGACGAAGGCGACGGCGTGGAGGCACCATCCCTGGGACAGCAATGCGGTGGGCAATGCCAAGGCGGCTTCGGGGCCGATTACCTATGTTTTCAAGCGCGGAGTGATGTATCGTGGCACCCTCGAAGGACGCGAGTCCGGGCAGCCGGGAAATCCGATTCGCCTGACCAGTGATCCGTCGTGGGGCGATGGCCCAGCGTGGATCGTCGGTTCACAGGCAATCACGCGCGGCTGGAAAAAAGCGGATGCTTTGGTGGCTCCCGATAAGATGCCCGAGCCCGAGAAGAACTGGTACATTGACCTGCCCGATGTGGATGAGCCTTGGTGTATCTGGCAACGCGACGGCAACGAAGCATCACGCATCTGGATCGCGCGGCATCCGAACTGGAAGATCAGCAACCCGGACTTTGTGATGGAAGAATGGCTTACGTTTGACGGTCCTGACCGCACAATTCCGAAGAGCGAGGGCGGCGCGCCCATCGGCTCGAAGCGTAACTGGGATGACGAATATCTGAAAGATCCGGACGCCAGTCCTGACAAGTTCAAAGGTGCCCGTATCTGGCAGATGTGGTCGGGTGGCCCATTTGCGGCCATGGGAACCTTGTATGACGGCCCGATACGCAAGTATGAACCAGAGACCGGCATGATCGAGCGCGGTCTGATCGGCGGCGCGTTTTATTTCGGATTCGCTTCAAAGGGCGATCGGTATTTTATCGAGCGTCTTGCGGAATACCAGGATGCCCCGGGCGAGTTCTTTTTTCAGCCAAATGCGGGCGACAAAGGAGGCAGGCTTTTTATTCGTCTGCCCGATGACAAGGACCCGAACCAGACTGTTATCGAATACGGCGTGGAAACCATGCTCTTGCGTTTGTATGACACCCAGAATATCGAGATCAGCGGTTTACGTTTCAGTTTCCTGAATGTGCCTGACAATTATAATTTCCCGATTTACCCCCTGGATATGCGTTTGCCGACGGCAGTCATGCTTTACGGGAACTGCCAGGACGTGATAATCGCCAATAATCAATTCTATCACGCGGCAAAGGCCGTTCAGGCACGCACCCGCATTACGCAACGGTATATGCCTCAATTTATGAGTGATCTTGGCATTGAAGAACGCGACGGCATCGACTATATGACGAACATTGCCGTGACCGATAACGATATCACCGAAGCCGACCATGGCGCTATTTCTTTTCAGGGACACGGCCAGCTTGTTCTCAAGGGCAACCCGGATCACCGTTTGGGCAATATTGACATTCTGCGCAACCGCATTCATCGGGTAAACTTTCGCCCGCGCCCGCCTTCGCCCGGTCTGAACATTCCGGCGATTTCCGTGGACGATGGTACGCGCATCCATATCGCCGGGAATATCATCACCCGCAGTTGGGGGGTTGGTATCTGGATGACCGGTGGCAAACAGAACGGCAAAGATATCCGCGACAGACCCCTCATCCGGAACTATGTCCACCACAACAGTGTTGTAGATTCCCTGTTGGTTGTCAACGACTGGGGGGCTTTCGCCCTCTGGCAGGGCGGCCCGCAATACGCGTGGAACAACGTGGCCGGCAACCCCGTCGGACCCCATCCCCACCATCACGGCGAAGACCCCAAGGCGCGTGGTTTTGACAGTTACAGTCATAACGGCTATGCCTATTATCTGGACGGCAGTTATAAGCAGTACGTCTTTAACAACATTGCCTGGGGCAAAGAGAACGACCCAACCAGCTGGTTCAAAAACCGCTCGCCGCAGATGATGGTACTTGGCTTTTTGAATCAGTGGTTCAACAATTCTTTTAATCGATTCCTGGCTGGAGCGACCGGAAGTTCCGGCACGCATTCCACATCACTTGCCAACATCTACGCCGACATGGGCGCGTCTTTTATCGCTCAAGGTATTTCGGGCGACATCTCGACGGCCTATGGCGGCGAAGACGCGGCGGACACCTTGCGTATCGGCATGCCGACGCTTGGCTATGCTCACAATATTTTCCAAGGCCCTGCGTTTGATTCTAAGGTTTGTTTCGGATTAGGTACTAAAGGTCGAGGCATGATACGAATTTCGACTAACTCTGTTGAAGAATTTAGTACTTGGCTCCGGGAAAAAGGCGCCATGGCTTCACAGGCCGGCTACAAGTTGGACCAGTCGCCTTTCGTCGATCCCGACAAACACGACTTCCGACCGAATCCCGAAGTCATGAAGGACAAAAAAGGCATTCGCTTCTTCGTGCCCTTCAGCCTTTACAAGGTCGTAGGCGAATGGGATTTTTCCATCAATCGAAACAACCCCGAACTCATCATGGGGCAGAACTTTTATATGTCCGACGAATATATCAGCCGCAAAATGTATTACGATATTCCCCGAAATGACCTGGAAGTTCCGGGCGCAAATGAGAAAATGTTTACCGTGGGGGCTTTGGAAGACTGGACGGAATCGGCCATGATTTTTGATGGAGAAAAGAATTATGCCGTGCTGAAACACGACAAGGCGACCGCCGATTATCCGCGCACCGTCGCCATCCTCTACCAGGAGAAGAAGCCCGGTGAATTCTGGCTGAGCACACCAGCCGATCCCGGCCCTAAGCGCGATAATATGCGTGGGGGTCAGTTGCAACGCTGGGAGGCGGCCAACAAGGTTTGGGAGAAAGCCGAGATGAAAGTCTATCCCGGCGAAAAGCGCCAGACGGTGGACATGAATACAAACAACTTTCTCGTAGAGGCGTACTTCAAGACCGAAGCGGGTCTGACTGGCAAGCCGATTGTGAGCAAGATGAACGACAACGGCTACTATCTGGAGATCGACGACAATGGCAGCGTCAAACTCCTGCTACAGGGCGGTGGCAAGGAATGGGCGCAGGCGGGTAGCGCAAAGATCAACGACGGCCAATGGCATCATGTGATAGCCGAAGTGGATCGTCAGGCCGGAAAGATCAATATTTATATCGACGGCAAGTTGTCCCAGGGCGCTTCCTCGGGTTCGCCCTTGGGTGCCGATGTTTCGATCAGCAATACCGGCGATTTCCTGGTCGGGAAGTCGGGTGATTCCTTTTTTCAGGGCCAGATGGATTTCCTGCGCGTCTCGCGGGGCACCCTCGCCGATGCTGAAACCACAATCGATGAGGTGTTCACCTGGCAATTTGTCAACGGGCCTTTCCTGAAAGACTTCACAGGTCGCAAGCGCGACTTCGAGAAGAGCGCTCCAGGCGCGATCGATTTTGAATAATCAACTATTTTATAAAAGGAGAGAGAACATGAAAACCTTACGTATCACAATCATCAGTTTATTGCTTATTGCAATGGCGGGCCTTGCCCCGGCCCAGGAGTATTCCTGGCAAAAGCCGCACGCGAAGGTGCTGCCCACGGGTGACTTGAAATGGAAGCCTCAAGCCTTTGAATTTGTCAAGGGCGACACGGTGCGCTACATCGACTACGAAAGCGGCGACGACGCCAATGACGGCGCGTCGAAGGAGTCGGCCTGGAGGCATCATCCCTGGGATCAGCGGGCAAAGGGCGAGGCCGCCCGTTTTTCCGGCATCGCCACCTACGTCTTCAAGCGCGGAGTCCATTACCGCTTCGATCCCGGCGTCGGCCAACCCGCCTGGCAGG
>CAZGYO010000047.1:0-10965 GCA_964530455.1 uncultured Victivallales bacterium | reverse complement strand
GAACTTTCAGGTCTTCGACCCGCTCGACTTCCTCGCGGAAATAACGCAGCATATCGGATTTTAGCGGTCAGCTAAAGCTCGACAGGTTGCCAGGGATGGGAAGGAATGTCGAAAAGAAATATTTCCGGGTTTCGGTCTTTGAATTTTTCCGCACAAAGAAGTAATTTAACCGGCTCCTTAGTTTAGGATTTATGCATCTAAACCGGAAATTCACCAGCGTGAGAACAGGAAAAAAAAATGTATAAGACAGGTATTTTAAAAAATTTCATAAATCTGACGCCTTTCGGGGATTCCCGTTGTGTCGTCGGGAGAATCTCGCGGATTCGCGTATATAAGAGATCGTTGTTTTTTCTGTTGCCGGCTCTGATTTTCGCGAACGCGCTTTGCGCGGACTTTTTTGACGATCTTATCGACGTGCTTGACTCGGTTGCCGGCCCGAGGGTCGACAATGCTGTATTCGCCGAGAAGAACCATGGTGAACTGACCCGGAACGTTGACGGCGTTTTCGCCGAGGATACACCCTCGATATATGTGATTGCCGCCATTTCCGGGTTTCAGCCCTCCGACAAACTGCGTTGCGTCTGGTATTATGTGGAGGACGGCGATTTGGCCCGAATCAAGGAGATGAACGTGAAAGTCGGGAGCGACAAGGAAAAGGGCTTTCATCTGGAAATAAAGGAAGGCGCGAAGTGGCCTGAAGGCAGGTATCGCGTGGATCTCCATCACGGCGAGACTCTTCTGAAGTCGGTGGAGTTCACCGTAAAAGCTGATACAACTGCATCTTCCGGCGCCGTCTGGGGCGGCGTGGGGGATGCGGGGAAAAATCCCGAATCAGGCTCCGGCGCAGCTCCGGTTCCGTCGGGCGGGGTCGAAAACAAAACTGTCTCCGCCGGAAAAACTGTGAAGAAAGGTTCGGACCCGCTGATTGAGCAGAGGGTGGAATCAATGATACGGGGAGTCAAAACCAAGTTCTCCGGTCACATGTACTCCATAAGTAACGATTTCTACATAAAAACCGCCGCCGGGAATCAGGGAACGTGCCGGAAATGCCGCAAAGGTAGAATGCAGCCCGAAAACTTCCGCTGGATCTGCTCTAATTGCGGGAATGCCGGAGCTTTCCTCGCGGATATGGAATCCTCGAATGGCAAGACCTATAGACAGTGGATTATTGAGACTGAAAAGGAGTGCCTGGAAGAAGAGAAAAGATACAAAAAGATGGGCAATAAGGCGCTTGCGGAGAACGGGCACCCGCCCGCATGGGATCCCGATGAAAAAAAACGGCTGATAAATGAAGAGCTGCTGAAGCTCCTGAATGGCGGAACGGAGGGAAAAACGAAACCCGGCCCGGAAAAGAAAGAGACGGAAGAAGACTTCGATTTCGTCTTCTAAACACGGCGGATATGCCAAATACGAGGCTGAGACCATGAAGGTGAAACGCGTTGAAAAATCAGAGGGGCTCCAGGGGTATCCGGCGCGCATATTTCTTCTTTTAATCCTTTTCTGCTTCAATGCCGCCGGTGGCAACCTTGCGCTTTCCGTTTCCGACGCTTCGACCGGAGAAGCGCTGGAAGGCGCACATGTAAAGCTGAGCGGTCCCTCATTCCTGCTTCTTCAGACCGGACGTGACGGGAAAGCCGCCTTCAGCGGCCTCGATTCCGGGGTATACACCCTGAGTGTCAGCAGGGACGCTTATCAGGCCGGAAGCCGCGAGCTTCCTCTGGATTTCAGCCGCAAAGAGAATTACCGGGCCTCGGTCAGGCTTTTCAGAATCGGAGAGCCGGCGGCGGAGCTTTCCGTTCTAAGCGCGGGAGAAGAAATACCGGCACGCCCTCTCGCTGCTGATCCGCTCGTAAACGAGGATGCCGACCATGAAGCGTCAATCTCGGCAGGCGGCCGGCAGGGAAGTACACGGGAAGCTGAAACAGAAATCACCTGGAGCCGAATCATCTATCGGACCGCGCTTCTTGCCGCAGCCCTTGCTGTCTCAGGTTTCGGCCTTTTATCATTACTTATACTTATCCTCAAAAGGAAAAAACACCCCCTCCCTATAAAGATCGTTCTCGGAGCAATTTCATTCGTCTGCGGATGCGTCTTTATATTCCTTGCAGTTTTGTTCCTGGCGAGTTTCGCGGATTTTGGCGACAGTCATTCAGAGGCGGACGGCGGCGCGGCCGCTGCACAGATGGAATCCGAAATTGAACGCGGTGAGTTGTCCGGCAAGGAAACCGGGCGGAAAATGCGCATGCTGGCGGAGGAATACTACCTGAAAGCCGTTGAGGCTGCCCGAATGTCGGAGGAGAACGCGGACAGACAGAGTTTCATCAAGGCTGTTGCATACTGCGAGGCGGCATTGGAGCTGGATCCGGAAGCGCCGCATTTCTGGATGCTCCTAGGTGATTTATACCACAGAATCAACCATGTTGAACGCGCGAAGTTAATGGCTGAAGCCGCTCTCGAGCGTTCACTGGAGCTGAGACCGGACAATCCACCATGCCGCCTGCTTCTTGCCCGTGTACTCTTTGAGCAGGCGGAGTATTCCGACGCGCTGGCGGTTTACACCGAGACAGCCGAGAAATATCCCGATGCACTGACCCCCGGGATAATCGAGCTTATGGGACAATGCTACCTGCTGGACGGGCGCTTTGAGCAGGGGGGAGCGGACTTCTCGGCTCTTTCGGCGAAGTATCCGGAAAATAAAGCGCTCAGTATCGCCGCCGCGGTTATGCTGAATGCGGCGGGAAACCCGGAGAAGGCCGATACAATGCTGAGCTTAGCCGCCGCCGGCGACTCCGAACTCGCTGAATATGCCGGAAAACTGCTGCTGGCCTGGAGGATTGAACGATGACTTTACGCAAGCACAGGGACTTTCTGAAAAAAAGCGCGCTCGCAGCCGCTCTGCTTCTCAATGTTCTGTTTGTTTTACAGGTTCCCGCCGACGAGGAAAAAGATATCCAGACGACAACGCCGCAGAAAGGGCTGACATACACGGATCTTGTAGTTCTGGATGCCGGTCTGGACTGTGAAAGCGCAATGAGGGAACTGCAGAACGCCTGCATGAAGGAACACCAGAACCTCCTCAGGGAAGGGGTTCTGGATAAGCGGGCGCATGGAAAGATTGACGAGAAATACCGAAATATAGGAAAGCGCGGGGAAGCTGCGAGGAAACAGCTTCTCGAACATATTTTCGGCGATAATATACCTTTGTCACCGGCAGGCAGGGACCCCGCCAAAACCGCCGGAATATACGGCGGGGATATAGATACCAACAACATGTCGGAAGAGCAAGTGAGAAAAATACGCGAGCGGATAAAAAAAATACGGATCAGAAACCCGGATGGATCATACCGAAAGCTGCGCGTCACCAATCAAAACGGATATATGACGATTGAAGAGGCGATGACGACCGTCCATTATGAGAAAAATCCGCATTTCAACGATTATACGGGCAAGGAGTCAATGGCTTCGCTGGAAGTCGGCCCGGACGGTAAGCTGGCGATGAAAAAAGGCCAACCCGTCGTCCGCGACGAATTCGCGTATGTAATGGATAATATAAAAAAAATGGGCAAGAACGTCGCCGGACTCGAACTGGGCAGTACCCGCCCGTCCGAGTTCAAGGACGTATGCAAGGCATTCCAGCGCATCGCCGACCGCAATCCGGAGATCAGAAAAAAATATCCCGACCTTTACAAAAAATGCGCGGATGTATATAAAGGAAACCTTTCACCCGAATCCGTCGGATTGACGGATAAGGCCAAAATGGATGACTTCCGCAACCGACTTCTGGACGGGTGCAGGGATGCGGCGGATATCAGCCTCCGGAAGTCTGAAGTCAAAGGGAAGCGTTTGGCGGAGAAGTTTCAGAAGGCCAGAGACGCGCAGATTAATGCGGCTTCCGAATATAACGCGGCCACCGAGGAATACCGGAAGACAGGAGACAAGTCCAGGCTCAAGAAGGCATCTGAAAAGCTGAAAGAAACCAGGAAGGCCGCCAACGCCACCCACAACGACCTTTCAAAGCACTACGAACTCCGGCATGGCGTCAAAAAAGGGGTGATGAAAAACTGCGGCCCGGACGCGCTGGATTTTTTTGAGGGAAACGGCGCGGACAAAATCCGGACGGAAGACGGCGGAACACGATACCGCGACAGAAAGACCGGAAAGATTATGACTGAAAGCGAATACAAGCGTTCACTGAGCGCCAAATCGAAAAACCCTCTGAAAAAGCTTTTTGTCAAAGGTGTCGGCGCCGGCAGTACGGCAATGGCCAAAATCAGTTCCGCCAGATCGAAGATCCAGCTTTTTGAAAACGGAGTTATCACGAAACTTGATCCGAAAGTCAGGCCGGGTTTCAAGACGGGAAGCGCCAAAATCATGGGTATCGCGGGAATTTTCGACGCGGCGAATGTAGTTATCGACACGAAGGTGCCGGAGACTTGGGACCCGTATTCAAAAGCCGGGGCGAAAGCGCTTATAGGCCTCGGCGCCATGTTCGGAATAACTCAGTCCGTCGCGGGCGGAGCGGCCTTGGGCCAGGCCGAATGGGACAAGTGGAAAGCCGAGAATCCGGGTAAAATTCCATCGTTTCTAGAGACCCAGCTCATGGGCCTGAGAGCCGGAAACCGCCTGGTTATAGATACAGGAAAAGGCCTCGCGAAGACACTGACCGGACTTACCGTCATGGACCTTTACGACTCGTACTCGTCTTATTCAAAATTTAGCGAATACGCGGGCCTTACAGATAAGTATTCACGTGCTGTTCACGGCGCACTCGGCGAGGGGAAAGGGCAAATCTTCGAAGAAGCCGCGAAAAGTATGGCCGGGATGAAAGAGGAGGCGGGAAAAATACTCTCCGATCCGCGAAGTTCGCGGGGGCAAAAAGAAAAGGCGCGCAAGCTGCTGGCGGAGATCGAAAACACGAAGACACATTTCGACATAGCCGTGAAAGAGGAAGAAAGCAGGGGGCGGCTTTTCGGCAGGCAGGACAGGGAATCAGCCGCCCATAACGTTTTGGAGAACTTTTTTACAAGGTCATCCAGCCTCGATGTAGACCACGATTCCGCCGAGATGGAGGAGCGTGTGCGCACCTACAGGTTTGCGATGGACCGATTCGAAAAGCTGCAGGAGAAATACAAAGATTTTTCCGTGGCTGCCGAATCTTCGCGCCTGGCGGTCAAGGTTGTTGACAATGAAGGCGGCGGCATCGCTGGCGCGGTCGTTATGTTTGACGGCAAACTGCTCAGGAACGCGAGGAGAAACACGAATTCTTCGGGATACGTTTCGTTCGACGATGTGCCGTCCGGCGCCTATAAGCTTACGGTCTGGGCCGAAGGATACGAATCTTTCGCAAGAACATTTACGCTGTCCGGTGACAAGCCGACCGTAAAAGTAAAAGTTGGAATGGTTCCGAAACCGCCCGAGATGCCTCTCTATGCCAGGCTTTCAGTCTATGCCGTGGACGCGGAGTCCGGCGGGTACATTCCGGGCGCGAAAATATCCATTGACTCGCCTGAAGGCAGGTCGTCGCTGCGCAGCCATACGGGAGGGGTCACCTTCGACCGGGTCGCCCGCGGACGTTCCACCGTTTCCGCGTCTGCGGAGGGATATCTTTCGAAAACGGCTTCTCTGAATATCGACCCCTCGGCAAAGACTTCATACTCCTGCATGATACGGCTTGCAAAAGGACGGCAGACCACGGTGGATCCCAAGGATACAAAATCCGTCTTCGACAATACGTACGTGCAAACGGACGACGGCATAAAGCGGCGGGGGGATGCCGGGAACGAAAATGCGGACGACCCGCTTCTTCTCCAGTGGCGAAAAGAGTTTCACAGGGAACTCGAAAAACTCTCAGGCGGCAAGTGCCCGAACTGCGGGGGCACTCCGCTGTCGGCTTTGATCAAATCCTGGTATGACGAAGACATCTTCCGCAGCGAAGTCTTCTGCTCAAAATGCGGCTGGCGCCTGGATATGGCCGAAATCAGAAAAAGATACAATGAAATCCGAAAACTTGCGGAACTGAAGAAGGCGCGGAAAGGGGAAGAGTCTGGAGAAGACGGGTCTGACGGCGCCGATACTCCCCCCTCAGGGCTTTCAGGACGCGATGAAATCATCAAGTGGCGCGATAATCGCATTCAGCAGTTGCGCGCGGAGGGCAACGCGATTCTCGACAATATCCGCGCGGAACTGAAAAAGATGGAGGGCAAGAAAATATCAAAAGCCTGCCATTCATGCGGAAATAAAGGTCCGCATCCATGGGACGGGTCAGACTCTACCTGGTGGTGTACCAACTGTAGCGCGGTGGTTATGCAACCCTCCGAATACCCCACGTCCAGCGGCGTCTACAAAGAGGTCAAGAACAGGTACCTGAAACGTATCGAGCAGGTCAGACAGGCCGCCGCCGTGCGCATCAAGAGCCGGGAATAACGGGGTTAGGCGATAGTCTCAAGAGTCTCTGGAAGCGGGAAACGTAGTGGAATTGGGCGCGAGCTTTTTATACCAGACGTTCATTGACTCAATACTTCCGGAGATATCGGTGTTGTTGACGAGTTGTCCGGCATATTTATACCCCGCCTTGGCAAAAGTTATGTTCATGCCGGGGGACACCGCTCGTGCGATTGTGTATCCGGTATGGATTCCCAGTTCAGGCACGGCATTGTCCATGGCGTATAGAAGGTGAAGAGCCAGGCCTTTTCCTCTGAATTCCGGCAGCGTGGCAAAATCGGTCATTTCCGCGTTGCCGGCATCCGGGTACATTTCGGCCGATGAAAGCGCGGCGGTCCGACCATCTATTTCCGCCTTGAAATATCGGACGTTCGACTTCATTGTTCTAAGCAGGTATCCCGTATCGGTTATCGGGAACGGGTATGAGGGAAAAACCGTTTTATATATTTCGGCCATTGTTTCCAGATCTGATTCCCCGCATGTGCATGTTTTAAGTCCGGGCAGTTTTTCGGGCGTCGCCGGTGCGTCGCGTCCCTTTTCCAGCGCGAGTTTCTGTATGGACTCGAGTTTTTCGCGTTCCCCGGGGACAGCGCGTTCCGCCGAAAGGTAAAAGGCCATGAAACAGACCCCCTGTCCGTCCCTGTAAAAACCAGGGATAAACGCCTCGTCAATATATCCTTCTTCGATAAAGTCATCTTTCATCGTTTCCGGAACTTTGGCGAAGATCTTGGTGTACTTGTTTTCCCCGGCCAATTCCTTCATCGCGACCGCGAGGTCCGCGGGATCCGCGTTCCCGGGTTTCATCAGGTATACCCGCGCGCTTGCGGGGCCGTGCTGAATGGTTGCGCCATGGAATTTTTCAATCCTGTCCATCGGAAGCCTCTATGTTGAAATTTGCGGCCAGATCCTTTATTTCACCCTGGCCGACGACATGTCCGTCGGCCATGTGTACCCCGTGGGTGGCGAATGCCCTGGCAAAAGGGATATCGTGTGTGACAATAATGAAATTCGTTTCTGCGTTGAGTTCCGAAAGCCAGTTGCCGAAGGAGGTCGTAGTCTTGGCGTCAAGAGCAGACGTGGGTTCGTCCAGCAGCATATAGCCTGGTTCCATCACAAGACCGCGCGCGATTGCCGCACGCTGTGCCTGGCCCCCGCTGATCTTCGAAGGATAGCTTTCCGCTATTCCGTCTATCCCGAGTCTCAAGAGAAAATCCATGGAAATATCCTCAGCTTCTTTCTCCTTTTTCCCCAGGACCTTGCGCATCGGAAGCACCATGTTTTCCAGCACCGTCAGGTGCGGGAACAAATACAGTTTCTGGAAGACTATGCCTATGAGTTGTCTGAACTCTTTTTCGGGGAAAGACCTTATATCTTTGCCGTCGTAGAGAATTATGCCCGACTGGGGCTCGATAAAACGTCCCAGGCAGTTCAGAAGCGTCGTCTTGCCAGAACCGCTTTCGCCGATAATGGCGAGAATATGATCTTCGGCAAATCCTGTAAGGTCGATGCTCACGTCGTCGAGGGCCAGGGTTCCGTCTGAATATCTGAAAACAATATTTCTCACTTCAATCATGTACGAAGCCTTTTTCCTTTATTTTCCGTTCAAGCATTCCTGAAAGTTTCATGAGCGGGAAAGTGACGATAAAAAACATCAGGGCAACGATGAAATAGTATTTGACTGGATCGAAGGTCACGCTGATTATTGACTGGGCTTCCTTTATCACTTCACTCACCGAGATAACCGATACCAGTGCGGTGTCCTTGAGAAGAGCAACTACTGAATTCATCAGCGGCGGGATGGCTATGCGAAAAGCCTGCGGCCACACAATAGAGACAAATATCTGGGACTTGGTGAAGCCCAGGGCGCGTGCCGCCCTGGTCTGTCCGGGGTCGACCGCCATCAGTCCCGAGCGAACGACCTCCGCCATATACGCGGAGGCGTTTACCGAGAGCGTGATGATTGCGGCTGAAATCGGTGAAAGGTTGAGCCCGACCTGTTTTGATCCGAGGCCGTAGTACACGAAGAAAAGCTGTATGAGCACGGGGGTCCCTCGAATGAAATCGTTCACGGCGCGGACGATACTATGCCCCCACAGCCCGGGATTGTTCAGGATTATCCCCGAGGGCAGGGCGATGATGAACCCGAACACGATTGAGGCAAGCGCCACCAGAAGCGTTATCATGAACCCTTTGCCAAGCATCTTTGCCACGGTGGCTTTCTTTATCGCCTTGAACTGCCCGGATTTATTTTCGCCCCCTTCGGCATCTTCAAGCGCGAACCATTTGTTTTCAATATCCTCCAGCGTTCCGTCCAGCTTTATCTGCTTCAGTGCGCTGTTTATTTCAGCCAGGAGTTCTTTTCTTTCCTTGACCACCGGGATTGCCATTCGTTCCCTGTAGAGCAGGTCGCCGGTGGCGATGAAAGGCTTCCCCGTTTTGCGTATCTGGTACGCGCCGAGCAGTCGGTCGCTCACAAAGCCCGCCAGGCGCCCGTTCTCGACATCCTGAAAAATGTCCACGGTGGATTTATATGTCCTTACGGGGATCCCGGGATGTTCTTTCCCCAGAAAGTGTTCGAAGGTCTCACCGAGAACCACCCCGATTCTCTTTACACCGCAATCCTCTATCGAAGATATCTCGCCGCGCAGATTTTTGTGTATGAAGAGTTGCGCGCCGGACTCGTAATAGGGGGTTGAGAAATCAACCTTTTTTTGCCGTTCCGGCGTGATGGCCATGGAGCCTATTATGGCATCGTATTTTCCGGAGAGAAGTCCCGCCAGGATGCCGTCCCATTCCGTGGTCACGAACTCAACTTCGCGGCCAATCCGCTTTCCGATTTCCAGCGACACATCGACATCAAAACCGACGAGGCGGCCGTCCGGGGCGTACATGCTGAACGGAGGATACTTCCCGGTGAGGGCCACGCTCAGATTATCATCCTTTGCATCAAGGTTCCGTGCCGGGAAGAAAAAGGCCAGCGGAACGAGCAGGACAATGAAAAAGCCTTTCCTCACCCGGAATCTTCCCTTCTCCCGTGACGTTCGTTGCCCTCGGGGGTAAGGGACACGGTTTTGTCAAAATCTTCGAGAAGGCTGCAGATGCCTACGGACTTGTATTCGTCGGCGCTGTCGAGATTAAGGTCGAGCGAGCATTCGTCGCAATTTCTGTCGCAGAACACCGGCTCGTACGAATCCGGCTCCTTGTAGGTGGTTATGACCCCCTCATAGTTGCGGAGCACAACCTTGTTTGTCGACCATGATATGAGATAGTTCGGCATTACTGGAATCTTACCGCCGCCTTTCGGCGCATCTATCACGTAGGTCGGCACGCAGAAACCGCTGGTGTGTCCGATCAGGCTTTCCAGGATGTGTATCCCCTTGCCGACGGGCGTCCTGAAATGCGAAAGCCCTTCTGAAAGATCACATTGATAGAGGTAGTAGGGGCGGACGCGATTCTGGGTGAGTTTGTGTACAAGTGAACGCATGATTCTGGGACAGTCGTTTACGCCCGCGAGGAGCACGGTCTGGTTGCCAAGGGGAATCCCGGCGTCCGCGAGTTTCGCAAGCGCCTGCCGGGCCGAGGCCGCCATTTCGCGTGGATGATTGAAATGCGTGTTGATCCACAGGGGATGGTATTTTTTGAGTATTGAGACAAGCTTGTCTGTAATCCTGTACGGCAGTACCACCGGGGTGCGCGTGCCGATCCTGATTATTTCCAGGTGGGGTATGCTGCGAAGTTCCGAGAGAATCCAGTCGATATACTCGTCAGAAAGCAGAAACGGGTCGCCGCCGCTCAGGAGCACGTCTCTGATTTTGCTGTTGGAGCGGATATATTCTATTCCCTTGGCGATGTCCTTGCGTTCGGGAATCGAGTCGACGTCGCCCACGCGCCTTTTACGTGTGCAGTGCCTGCAGTACATTGCGCACATATTGCTTGCCAGCAGCAGCACGCGGTCGGGATAGCGATGTGTTATGCACGGGACCGGACTGTCCCTGTCCTCGTGGAGAGGATCCAGCATATCACACTTCGCCTTGTTCAGTTCGAGCGAACTGGGGAACGACTGCATGAAAACCGGGTCTTTCTCAAGGTTCCCGGTATCAATAAGTGAAAGGTAGTACGGGGTAATTGACATCGGGAACTTCCCGGTTGTCGCCATGAACTCCGCACGTTTTTCCTCCGGCAGGCTGATCCCGAGAAGAGCCTCAAAGGAGTCGAGGCTCTTGACGGTGTGCTTGACCTGCCATTTCCAGTCTTTCCAGTGCGAGTGCGGAATATCTTCATCAATCGCGTTTATTATGTTTTCCTGTGCTCCTGTTAAACTCATATTTTCCTCTATAAAAAGCCACGGCGCGGCAACGTGTTGCAAGCTGGTTGCGGAACTTCGGAGAAACTTGTAAAGCCGCCCCCGGAGGCGACACACCCCGCGGACGAACTTCTGTGGCTGAATTATTATTATTGCTGGATCAAGCTAACGCTTGAACTCAGCGGCGGTACTCCGTCCGTTGAAGTGACTGGTTCGAATTC
>CAZGYO010000046.1:0-10983 GCA_964530455.1 uncultured Victivallales bacterium | reverse complement strand
TGATGCCGCTGGGCATGATTCTGGCGCTGGTGTCGGTGACCTTGCTGTACGCGGCCGCGGTCATGGTTACGAGCGGCATTCTCGAAAAGGATGTCCTGAACGGTTCGTTGACACCCCTTTCGGACGGCGGACGCGTGATTATGGGTGAATTCGGTTTTGTGGCGATGACAATCGGGGCTGTTCTCGCCTTCGTTTCGACCGCGAACGGCGGCCTGATGACCGCCTCGCGCTTTTTGTTGGCGCTTAGCCGGGACAATATGCTGCCGAAATCGCTTTCGCGAGTGAACGCGCGCTTTCAGACGCCGCATGTGGCGATAGTCGTCACCGGGGCGCTAGTCCTGCTCAGCCTGCTGCTTCCCTTGAAAATTCTGGTGGAGGCCGCCTCATGTGTTTTGATCCTGACCTACATGCTTTCGTGCCTGGCTGTAATTGTCCTCCGTGAAAGCGGCCTGGCGAATTACCGACCGCTGTTCCGGTCCCCGCTGTATCCATGGATACAGCTCGGCGGGTTGCTCGGACTGGGATTCGTAATCTTCGAACTGGGTGCGGAGGCCTACGCTATCAGCGCTGTACTGATTCTCGCGGCTTTTCTGGTTTTCTGGTTTTTCGGGCGCAAAGAGGCGCAACGCGAGAGCGCGCTTCTGCATCTGGTTGCGCGACTCACCGACCGCCGGGTGGCAAGCGGCGAGCTTGAAGCCGAGCTTAAGGAGATTATTCGGGAGCGCGATGAGATTGTCTGGGATCGTTTCGATCATCTGGTGCAGGATGCGGTTGTGATCGACAGCGAGGACGCGATTGGAAGAGACGAGTTTCTAAAGATGGCCGCGGAACGTCTGGCGCCGTATCTAAAGACGACCGCCGGGGAATTGGCGGAGGTCCTGAAGCGGCGCGAAGAGGAGACCAGCACCTTGCTCTCGCCAACCCTTGCCGTTCCGCACGTGGTCGTGCCCGGTGAAGGGCGTTTTGAAATGCTGATCGCCCGCATCAAGGGAGGTGTCCGCTTTTCCGATGATGCCCGCGAAGTACATACTATTTTTGTGCTGGCCGCGACACATGACGAGCGCAACTTTCACCTGCGCGCGCTGGCGGCTATCGCCCAGGTCGTGCAACAGGAAGATTTTGAAAAGCGCTGGCTTCAGGCCAAAGGCGAGCAAGGATTACGGGACGTCATCCTTTTATCCGAGCGTAAGCGGCCGCGCGCCGAAGAGAATGCCGGTAGCAAAGCCTGATCCACATCTCTTTTAACCCCAAATGAAGCAGTTAAATTGCAAAAATGACGATTTTAAATTTTTCATGAAATATGCGGGCTGAAAATATGCCGAAGAGGAAGGGCGACAGAATCAACGTATCGTGGAACGCTCGACAGCGCGTATGGCGGAGATCCTTGCGGGAGACGAGTCTTTATGCTATTCTGGGCAACCGTATTTTTCGAAGCGGTCTCTGGAAGGTTGACAAACGATCCCTTGCCGGGGGGCTGGCGCTGGGGCTCTTTATTGCCTTTACCCCGACGATTCCGTTCCAGATGCTGCTGGTAGCCGCGGGAGCAATCGTTTTCAAGGTCAATCTTCCGGTTGCCCTGGCGGCCTGCTGGGTTACGAATCCCCTGACCGCTGTTCCTATCTACATGGCCGCCTGGCGTCTGGGCAGGTTTGTCATCGGCGAGGAAGGCCCGATACGGGAATTCTTCGATATGTTTCTCGCCAAGTCCGGTTCCAGGCGGTTCATCCGGGAAAGCCTCTACCTCTGGACGGGCTCCGTCGTTTTTGCGGCGGCTTCCGCCGGCGTCGGCGCCGGCCTGGTATGCTTCGGCTGGAACGTAAAGGAGCGGGTCAGGCGCCATTACCGCGAATCCGGAGGGCCATCCCCGGTTAAGAATATTACCAAGATCCTTGTTCCTATCGGCTTGCTGATAGCCGGGGCTGTCTTGCACAAGCTGGGGTGGATCGATGTTGACCGTTTGTCGCAGGCCATAGCGGCCCGTGCCGATCTTTGGTGGCTGCCGGGCGCATTGATCGGGATGATGGTCGTCATGTATGCCCTGGCTTTGCCGGGTTCCGTGATAATGCTCGTGATTGGCATCGTGTATCAGCCGCTTTTCGCCACCTTGCTGGTGACTTTGGGCGGGGTAGCGGGAAGCTGGCTAGCCTATATCCTGTCCCGCCGCGTATATCCAGATCGCCTTGCGTCCCACGGAACCGCCGCACTTGTCGGCGCCTTGCGCCGTCGCGGGAGCTTTTTCATGCTTTGCGCGCTGCGTGTCTTGCCCGGATTTCCCCATGCTGTCATCAGCTACAGCGCCGGGGCTCTGAATATCGGGAAATGCGCGTTTCTCGGCAGTTGCCTGCTTGGATTTTCGCTCAAGGGATTCGTCTACACATCGGCCATTTACCGGACCACCCACCTCGAACCCGACAGTAGTATCTGGACGCCCCAAATGCTCTGGCCGTTTTTCGCAATGCTTCTGTTGGTGATAGCGGGTATAGTCACGGAGCATTGGCGATGGGCGCGTGCGCGCACCGGCCAAGTCCAAAAAGAACATCAAAACGCTGAGAAATTATAATGGATACACCATGGCATGCGATGACGCCGGAAGACGCCGTCCGGCAGACCCGAAGCTCGCCGGAGGGGCTTGATGACGAATCGGTCGCCCACCGGCTCAACGACGTCGGCCCCAACACGCTGAAGACCGAGGAGGGCACGAGCCCGATACAGTTGCTGTGGCAACAAATTAACAGCCCCCTGATCTATCTGCTGATGGCGGCGGGGACCGTATCCCTGATAGCCGAAAAGACCGTGGATGCGATTGTCATCGCCGGCGTCGTGACCCTCAATACGGTGTTGGGATTTATTCAGGAATGGCGGGCCGAAGGGGCGCTGGCCGCTTTGCGGAAGATGTCGGCGCCTGAAGCGCGGGTGCTGCGCGGCGGACACGAGCGCGATATAGCGGCCGGCGATGTCGTGCCCGGCGATGTCTTGATTCTGGAGACTGGCGCGCGCGTGGCGGCCGATGCCCGGATACTCTCCGGCGATGAACTGCAGGCGGACGAGTCGGCCTTGACGGGCGAATCCGAGCCGACCGAAAAATCATTCGACCGCCTGGAAGAGAACACGCCCATAGGCGACCGCAGCAACATGGTCTGGATGTCCACCAGCATTACCTCCGGCCGCGGTCGCGCGGTGGTGGTCGAAACAGGGATGCAGACCCAAATAGGACGCATTGCGGGTGAAATCCGGTCCACCGTCCGCGAAGCCACTCCGCTGCAGAAACGGATGCATCGGCTTGGCATGATGCTGGGCGGGGCCGGGCTTGGTCTGGCTGCCCTCGTATTCGTGCTGGGCCTGCTGAGAGGATACGGGCTGGTCGAGATGCTCCTGTTCGCCGTGGCGGTAGCGGTGTCGGCTATCCCCGAAGGCCTGCCGGCGGTCATTACCGTTACGCTGGCTCTGGGGGTCCGCCGTATGGCCGGGCGTCACGCTATCGTGAAGCGCCTGCCGGCCGTGGAAACACTGGGCTCCACGACCGTGATCTGCTCGGACAAAACCGGCACTATTACCCGGAACCAGATGACGGTTCGGCGCCTCTGGGCCGATGGACGAGTGTTTAACGTTACGGGCGAGGGCTATGCGCCGGAAGGAGAGATTCGGGAGGCGAACGAAGACGGCAAAGAAGAGTACCCGGAAGCGCTGACCCGACTGCTGCGCATTGGCGCGCTGGCCAATAATGCCCGTGTAACGCGAAGGGAAGGCCGCTGGCAGGCCGACGGCAACCCGAGCGGGGCGGCGTTGCTGACGGCTGCAGGCAAGGCGGGTCTCGATCCGGATGCGTTGCGCGAACAGGTGGGACGTCTGGATGAAGTTCCCTTTTCCAGCGACAGGAAGTACATGGCCACCCTCCATGCCCGAATTGAGGGCGAAGAGGGCGCCGTGGCCCTGGTCAAAGGCGCTCCAGACCGCTTGTTTGAGTTCTGTTCCCATATTCTGATCGGCGGCGAGCGAATAGAGTTAACCGAAAATCGCAGGGAGGAACTTCGCGGCGTAAACGAGCGTCTGGCCGGCGAGGCGCTTCGCGTGATGGCAGGCGCATACCGGAATTTTTCCGCCGACAAATACGAACTCGAAACGTCGGATGTGGAGAGCGGCCTGACGCTTGCGGGTTTGTGGGGGATGCTCGATCCGCCGCGCGAGCAAAGCGCGCCTGCGGTCAAGGAGGCGAAAGAGGCGGGCATCCGGCCGGTGTTGATCACCGGCGACTACGCCGCGACCGCCATTGCTATCGCCCGCAAAGTGGGCATCACGGAGGGCGACCGCGCGCTGTCCCCTGCGGACGTCGAAGAGATGGAATCGGGCGAGCTGGCTGAGGCCACACTGGAGGCCGGCGTCTTCGCGCGGGTTTCTCCCGCGCACAAACTGAAGATAATGGAGGCGCTGAAACAACACGGCGAGATCGTTGCTATGACCGGCGACGGCGTGAACGATGCTCCCGCACTCAAAGGTGCCGACATCGGGGTAGCCATGGGCCGTGCCGGAACGGCAGTGGCCAGAGAAGCCGCGGACATGGTTCTTACGGACGACAATTTCGCCACGATTGTCGATGCAGTCGAGGAAGGGCGCACAATCTTCGCGAACCTGCGACACGTCGTTTTCTTCCTGCTGGCAACAAATCTGGGCGAAATACTGACGCTGATCGGCGCGCTGTTGATCGGCTTGGAGTTGCCGCTGACGGCAGCGATGGTTCTATGGGTAAACCTTGTCACAGACGGGGCATGCACCATCCCGCTCGGCGTCGAGCCGCGGCACTCGGACGTTCTGAAGCAGCCGCCCCGCGATCCGCGCGACCCGATTGTGGACAGAACCATGCTGCTGCGGATGGCGATCCTGACCCCGCTGATGGCGGTCGGAACGCTCGGTCTTTTTTGGTTTTATCATTCCGGAAACAATCTGGCCCTCGCTCGCACCGCCGCGTTTACCACCCTTGCAGCCTTCCAGTGGTTCCAGGCGTTCAACGCCCGCTCCCGAACGCAGTCGCTTTTCGAGATCGGCCCGTGTAGCAACCGCTGGCTACTCCTCGGGCTAGCGGTGGCCGTCGCCGCACAGGTATTGACGGTCCAGTCCCCGCTCGGAGGCTGGTTATTCGGAACCGTCCCGCTCGGCACGATTGACTGGCTGTGGATCATGCTCGTTTCCAGCACGATTTGGATCGCGGACGAACTGCTCAAGCGCTTTGGGATTACCGGTTTTCGAGTTCCGTGATTTTAGCGGCTTCTTTAAGTTCCGGTGAGTCTGGGTATCGCTTCTTCAGTTCGTTAAAAGTTTCCTGCGCCTTGTCTTTTTCGCCGAGTTCAAGGGAGATGCGGATACTGAGCAGCATGGCTTCGCGTGCGAGTTCCGGATCATCTGAGAGTACGAACACCGACATTGCGTATCTGCCGGCGGTCTCGATACTTTCCCTGTCCTTGTTTCCCGCCATTATTCCGGCCAGGCCTAGGCGCGCTTTTGCCGCGAAGAATTTGTCCGCCGGAGCCTCAACCGTTTTCTGAAAGAAAAAAAGAGCTTCGTTGCTTTTTCCCCGTGCATGGAGTAATTCCCCGAGCCGGACGGCCGCCCTGCAGTTCAGTACGGGGTCGCCTTTGATTTTTTCGGCTTCGCGAAGCACGTCAATGGCTCTGCCGGATTTACCTTCGGCGATAAAAATATCGGCGAATCCTATCAGGGCCTGTTGTTTTAGTTTCGGCGAATTTCTGTCGTAAAGGTGTTGGAATATTTCTCCCGCCCGGCGATATTCTTTCATTTCAAGGTATGCCCTGCCGAGTGTAGCGGCCAGCTCGGGGTGGGCGGCGTTGAGTAGTCCTTCCGTGTCCCGGAGCCTGTCAAAGAGTTTCATGGCCTGGTTCGTCTTGTCCTGTTTGAGAAGAGACCAGCCCAGATACAATTCGGCATTGATTTTCAGTGCCTCGGACACCGGATCCATCGTGGCCGCTTTTAGGAAAAATTCCTCCGCGTTTTGCATTTTTGAGCGATGGAATGAAATACAGCCGAGATAAAAGAGAGCGCTTGCCCTGAGTTGAACATCGTCCTCGCCGGAAGAGTCAAGAAGTTTCTCCAACAGTTCCATTGACCGGGGGGAACCGGCATCCCGGTTCAGGTGTATCAGCGCGGAATTGAAGATCGCACGCTTTGCGTGTGCGGAGCCGGGAAATTTTCTCTCTATATCCGCATACATTTCAAGAGCTTCGCTTTCCCTGCCCATCGATTCCAGGCATTCGGCTGTTCCGTATACCGCGTCGGGAGATTCCCGGCCTTCGGAAAGTTGCGCCTGCCTGTACGCTGATACCGCTTTTTTATACTGTTTCTGGCTTTTAAGCTCACCTGCGAGCCGAAGCTGAAAATAGGCTTTCATATCCATGGATCGGGCATCATCGACCGCGTTTTGCAGGATATCCGTCTGCTTTTCCGGGGAAAGGAATGGAAGGACAATCGATATAAGCCTGTCGCGTGCGGGGTCGTCGAACCTGTTGTCCGACATGAAACGGTCTATTTCCGAATTGTACTTGCGGGACATATCCTGCTTTACCAGAACGCGCAGATAATCACATGCGGCGTCAAGCACGAGGCTTTCGTCTTCAGCGTCACGCAGCACCTCTTTGAACGCTTTGACGGCTTTCTCGAAAAACTCCAGCCGCGCGCATGATTTTCCGTATATGTATTTTATCCTGTGGAGATCGGAGAGATTGCTTTCAGCGTCTTCGAGGAGCTTTTCGGCATCTGCTATTATCCTGTCATGCCGGCCGGCAAGAAACAGCGCCTCCAGCCGCCCGAGAAGGGCACGGCGGCCCGGTTCGCTGTCGGGAAAAAGAAGCGCCAGTTTTTCGTAAGCTTCGACGGCCCCTGCATAGTCCTTCCTGTCCAGCAGGATGGCCGCGTGAAGTTGCAGCGCCGTGTTCAGGACGTCTTCCGGTGCGGTATCTGAATCAAGTATGTCGCCCAGAACCGCGAGAGCTTCTTCGTGTTTTCCGTCTTCCCGGTAAATGAACGCCAGTTCCAGATGCGCGAAAACCCGGTAAATGTGCCCTCTGTCCGATGTAACTGGCTTGCCTGCGAGTATTTCGAATAGATCCACCGAATTCTCTCTCGCGTTGTCGCGGGCCAGAGTTTTTGCCAGATTGTACATTGCGGCTTCGCGGAGCAGTTCGGTCCTGCCGTTCTGCGCGTATCCTTTAAGGATGTTTACCGCTATAGACCTGTCTTTTTCCCGGCTGCTTTCGAAAAGCCATTTTGCATATCTTATACGCACCATATCGCGTGTGGGCACGCCGGGAAAACGCTTCAGGAATTCCCTGTATATCTTGTAGGCGCCGTCCATGTCGCCTTTTTGAGCGAGAGCCTCCCCAAGTTGAGAGAATGCGTCCGCGACAAGTTCGCTTTCAGGAAACCTTTTGATCAGCGCTTGGTATTCTCTTATCGCAAGATCCAGATGCCCCCGTTTCATAAGCCCGTCTGCCAGCCTCATCTGTTCATCGATATAGAGCTTTTTAGTGTCGTTCCGGACTTTTCTTTCCGGTTCCGGATCCCGCGCGAAAACAGAAAAACCGCATAGAAGCGCCAGTATCACGCAGAATGATTTCCAGGTAAAATTCATTACTCCTGATCGTTCTTGAATGGAAGGGTCGCGAAAGAAATATGTGCTATATCCACCTGCTTGCAGATGTCGAGCACTTTTATTACCGATTCGTAGTCTGTCTTGAGGTCCGCACGGATTATCGCCGGCTGGTCGGGATAAGTAACGGCTATCCTGGAGAGAAGTTCCCTAAGCCTTTCAAGGGAGTAGTCCACGTTGTTCATGCTGACCACCCCGTTCGCGTCGATGTTGATAATAACCTCGCCCGGGAAACGCCTTTCATTTTTTCCGGAAACGGCCGTCGGCACCTTTATGCCGATCTTATTCTCCCACTGAGTATAGACGGATGCGGCAATAAAAAATATCAGCAGAAGAAACACTATGTCTACCATAGGCGCCATCTGGAAGCCTACGCTGCTGTCGGATATGTTCCTGCGGAAATCCATGTCAACCTTCAGGATTCAGATCCCTTGAAATACGCCCTGAAACGGCTTCGAGATCCGCGATAAGCCTGTTTACGCGGCCGCGGAAATACGCGTAGAGTATCATTGCGAATATCCCGAGCAGAAGACCTGCCGCGGTAGTGACAAGCGCCATTGCGACGCCGCTTGCGATGATAGTCGGGCGCGGAGTCCCTATCTCGTGCAGGCCCACAAAAGATTTTATCATCCCGAGCACTGTTCCGAGAAGGCCTATCATGGGGGCTACCACGGCGATGTCCTGGAGATACTTTATCCTCTGCCAGAGAAAGCTGGCCTGCCGGGAGCCCTCGTCAGCGATCGCGTCTCTCACCAGGGTATAGTTGCTTCCCGGTTTTGTCGCTATACCCAGAGCCGCGAGTGTTATCTCCGAGAGCGGGGATCCGTCTTCCACGCATATTTTCTCAAGCATCTCGTGGTCCTTTTTCTCTATGGCGCTCTCTACCTGGACAAGGAGATCTTCCGGAACGATGATGTTCCGCCTCAGCGAAAGAAAATAGTAGAAAGTCAGGCACAGGGCGATGAAGGACAAAACATATATGACCGGCATCACCGGTCCGCCCTGGGCGACTATGTCCCGGAAAGAAACTTCAGAAACTTCCCCTTCCTGGGCTAAAATGCCGAAAGCGGCAAAAAAGTACGCCGAACCCGCCAAAAACTTGTATATGGTATTGCTTCTCAAAATCGTAACCTCCATAGCGCGATGAACTCGATATTTACTCTGAATACTCCAGATGGAACTGGAGCCATATAATGGAATAATAACCGTTTTTAATTCAAATTCCATAAAAAGAGTGTATAATAAAGATAAAAAACACAGGAGATAGAAATGTTTGCCATGACCCTGGTACGGGAATTCATAAAGGATCCCGTTCATATAGGCACCGTGTGCCCGAGTTCCAATTATCTCGCGAAAAAAATTGTCGGGCTTGCTTCGGTTGAGGGCGCGTCTACCATCGTTGAAATAGGTCCGGGAACCGCGGTCTTCACCCCGCGGATTATCGAAAAGATGCCGGAAGACGGCAGCTACGTGGCGATTGAACGCAGCAAGCTGATATGCGAGTCTTTCCGCAAAAACTTACCTGGATTGAAGATATACAACCGCGACGCCATCGAACTTCGCGAAATAATGTCGGAAGAGGGCATGGACAAGGCCGATCGTATAGTTTGCAGTCTGCCCTGGGCTTCGCTGCCTGAAAGCTCGCAGGACGGCATACTTTCGGCTATACAGGACATGCTGGCGCCGGACGGAGTCTTTGTGACATACGGTTATATAATGGGCCTGGCTCTACCCAAGGGCAAACGTTTCAGGCGCCTGCTCGAAAAGCATTTCCAACAGGTCAGGCGTTCCTCCACGGTCTGGGTGAACGTGCCTCCCGCATTCATATACAGGTGTACCGGCGTTTGAAGCTGCCGCCGGTACTGTCCCGGCTGTTTCACAAAGCCGCTATGGCGTACTGCTACCACGATGATAGATACTGAAAAGGACAACCGAAAACTTGTTGAGAAGGCCATTCTGCTGGGTTTTCAGGACGATGAGACAGACTCCGCCGAGGCGCGGGAACATATTGTAGAACTGCGGAAGCTCGCCGGCACTCTCGGGATACCTGTAATAGACGAACTGACGGTCAAACTGCGCCGGCTTCGGGCGAAATATCTGACTGGTTCCGGAAAGGCGGAGGAGATTGCGCAATTCGCAAAGGAACGGGAAGCCGACTGCCTTATATTCGATCACGAACTTTCTCCCTCACAGCAGCGCAACTGGGAAAAACTCACCGGCATATGTGTCATCGACCGGCAGGAAGTCATACTCGACATATTCGCGGAAAGGGCGACTACGCGGGAGGCCGTGCTGCAGGTCGAACTTGCCAGACTCCAGTACTCGCTTCCGAGGCTCACGCATGCCTGGACACATCTTTCCCGGCAGCGCGGCGGCGCAAAAGGCACAAGGGGTGAAGGCGAAAAGCAGATAGAGGTTGACCGCAGGCTCATACAGGACAGGATAAGCCGCCTGAAAAAGGAACTCGGAACAGTACACAGACAAAGATATACTCAGAGAAAAAGGCGCGAACGCAGCGAAACAACACTCGCGGCTATTGTCGGATATACCAACGCCGGAAAATCCTCGCTTCTGAACGCGCTTACCGGATCGGACGCCCTGGTGGAGGACAAGCTTTTCGCGACTCTCGATCCCACTACGCGCGGCCTGACTCTTGAAAGCGGACAGAAAATCCTGGTCTCTGACACTGTAGGTTTTGTGCGTAAACTGCCCCACGACCTTGTCGAGGCATTCAAGTCCACTCTTGAGGAGGCCGTACTCGCAGACATACTTATACATGTGCTCGACATATCAAACCCCTATGTCGAGGACCATTTCCGGACAACCGTTTCCGTGCTTCAGGAACTCGGCGCCGGAGACAAAAATATGGTCACAGTCTTCAACAAGACGGACATGCAGCCTGACAGGCTTGTAAAGGCGAAACTCAGGTCGCGATACCCGAAAGCCGTTTTCATGTCGGCCAAAACTCGTAACGGGATCGGGAAACTTATGAAAATCCTGGCGGCCAGAACAGGGCGCAACGCCGAGATCCTCCATCTCAGACTACCGCCGGACAGGTATGACCTGGCCGCGTCAATTCACAGGGATGGAAAAATTATACGCGAAGACTACCTCGACAACGGCGACATCCTACTTACCGCAAGCGTACCCGGAAATAAAAAAGATGAACTCCTTCCATTCTTACATGGGCTCTGACCAATCGAAGTTGCTTAATTGTAGTGGTTTATCTTCCCTGAGAGGGTGTTGTGAGGGCTAAGGGCTGGGGCGCTTGATTCCCCATTGCAAAAGCGCTGTAAGCGCGAAATACAATTTGCGGACTTCGCGGATTC
>CAZGYO010000045.1:0-11009 GCA_964530455.1 uncultured Victivallales bacterium | reverse complement strand
GCCCCGGGCTATGGGATTACAGGCTTTCAGCCCTGGAAATAAGCAAAAAGATAGATAATCGGATAAAAGGGAGTCTTTAGAGCCAATTTTAAAACTCTCCGCGGCCGCCTGCCGCGCCTGCGCTACCAACGCGGTTCAGGCGGAGTTTTGAAACTGGCTCTGCTGCTTGAAATCGTTTTTGTCGAGGCCCAGACGTTTCATTTTGTCGTAGAGCGCACGGGGCCCTATACCGGCGGAACCGGCAGTCTTGTCGATCCTGCCCCCGCATTGTTTCAGAAGTCCCGAGACATAGGCCCTTTCAATCGCTTCCAGAGATCTCTCTCTGACTTCCTTCAGGGGAAGAGCAAGCAGTTCCGGCGGCAGCTTGAACTCGGATAAATCTCCGGCGGCAGAGGCGATGCCGGATAAAAGCTTGTCGCAGTGGGAGATTTCCTCCGGCAAGTCAGTGATCTGTATCGTGTCGTTATCGCAGAGCAGCATTGCGCGTTCGAGAACATTTATCAGTTCGCGAACATTTCCCGGCCATTCATATTGCACGATTGAATCCATCGCCTCACTGCTGATCCCGGGCGGGCCCACTCCTATTCGGGGAGCAAGGTATTCCAGATAGCTTTCTACAAGAACAGGTATATCTTCCCGGCGTTCTCTCAGGGGCGGGATGTGCAGTGCGATGACCCCAAGCCTGAAATATAGGTCGTTGCGGAATGAACCATCATCTACCATCTGTTTCAAATCCCTGTTTGTAGCGGCCATTATCCTGATGTTGACATTGACCGTCTTTTCTCCTCCCAGTCTCAGAAAACTTTTTTCCTGCAGCACCCGCAGCAGTTTCGCCTGTACCGGCGGCGGCATGTCCCCGATCTCGTCGAGAAACACCGTCCCCTGGTGCCCAAGCTCGAAGGCGCCGCGCCGCAGCCTCCCCGCGCCCGTGAATGCCCCCTGTTCATGGCCGAAAAGTTCGCTTTCAAGAAGACTGTCAGGAAGCGCCGCGCAGTTGATCGGGATAAAAGGTCCGTCTCCCCGCGGACTCTCCTCGTGGATTGCCCTTGCAAGACGTTCCTTGCCCACGCCGGTTTCACCCGTTATGAGAATGGAACTCTCGCTTTTGACTACCTTGTTGACTATATCCATGAAACGTTTCATCGACGTACTCGAAGACACGAAATCCGAAAGACGCGGTCCCGTTTCCAGGCGAACCCTGTTCCGGAACTCCGGCACCAGTTCCCGTCTCTTTGAGACAACGCCGCTTGCCGCGGCGGCAACATGTTCAACAGACAGGTTTCCGGATATGACGGCATCGCAGCCGTCAGCCGTCAGCTGCGCCCGCTTCTCCGGGGAGTCCACGTCGGTGATCAAAAGCAGATGCGGACTTTCCGGAAGTTGCTTGATTACCGCAATACTGTCGGTTTCAGGCTCGGGAAGAAGTCCAATGTCCATTATGATGACATCGTAGTTCTGTCGCAGCATGTAGGGGAAAAGCCCGTCCCTGATCTTCAGGGGACTGACGAAAACATCCTCGCTGCTTATTTCTTTGTTGATTGCCCTGGCAAGACGCCTGTCCTCCAGCGCCAAACAAACTCTCAGAAGCATAATCTGTTACCCCAATGATTTTTTATCCCGACGCCCGCGGCGTTTTGAAACCGGCTCTAAGGTTAATAATATGCATTTCGGAACATATACACCCGGTATTATCAGAAGTCAAACTTCTGAAACGCGCTCAGCCAAGTATTTTCCGAGAAAGCCCGAAAAAAACATCGCAGATGTAACATGCGCTACACAATGGGGATGTGTATAAGTGTTTTTTTTTTAACGCGAATCTGGCACGATGCATGTTATTCATGCCGGAAATTTAACCGTAATACAATTCGGGAATTTGAAACAAATGACTAAAAAAAAGGCTACGAAACAAAAGGACCTGGACATCCGCAATGCGAGGAAACTCAAAAGGAACGTCCTCGAAGATTACGTGGACCCCAGGCCCAAGGGGTGATGGTTCGTATGAAGCAATCTTTAATCTCGTAACAAAAAAGAAAAAGGAAAGGAAAGAGAAAAATGAAAAAACTGTTTTTCTCGGCGCTTGTGATGTGTCTTGCTGCGGGTCTTGCCTTCGGGCAGGATGACGACGATGGAGGCAAGAAAAAGAAAAAGGGTGGAAAAGGCCAGGAAATGGTAATCACCGGAGAACTTGCCGAGGTGGAGACCACCAACAAAAAAGGCGACACGGTCCAGTCCATGGTGCTCAAGACCGAAGATTACGGCGAAGTTAAGCTTCCGGCGCCCCGTAAAAAGGGCAAAGCGGTAGACCTTTCCGGAATGGTCGGAGAGACCGTAACCCTCAAGGTGATTGCCAGCGAAAGGAAAACGAAGAAAGGCAATTCCCTGAATGTCAGCAAGGTCCTCGAAGTTGTCGGCGGCGATGACGTCGGCGGCGATGACGACGGCGGCGATGACGACGGCGGCGATGACGACGGCGGCGGCGATCTTGGCGACATGGGAGACGATGACATATGAGCGACATAAAATTTTCATTGGGCCCCGATGAAGAAATCGCTGAAGAATCCTTCGAAGATGACGACGAATTCTGGGAAAGCGACGATTTCGACGACGATCCGGAGTTTGACGACGAAGAGTGCGACGACGAAGAGTGCGACGACTGATTCTGCGGACTCGTGAAAAATACAAAGCGGCGCCTGCCGGGAAATCTCCTTACACGGGATCCGCAGGCGCCGTTGCCTCTAACTCCGTTATTTCATGAAAAATCGATATTTCAGGGTTAAATTGCAAAAAATATTTTCACAAACAGTTATCGGCATGATTAGCTGCATAGTCCTGATCATAAAAATCTTAATTACGGTTTTTGCGATTTAACTGCTTAATTTACGATGAAGCAGTATTCTGGAACAGGAAAGCCCGAAGGGATCGCGGAATTGATGCCCAGCGCCGAAAACAAGGGAATGGGGCTTTTCGCGAGAAAGAGAATAGCCCCCGGAACAGAAATCTTCTCAATATCCGGAAGAATCCGGAAAGGAGTCGAAGCGTCCCCGTTTTCAATACAGGTTGGCCCGGACGAATATCTGGATCTCAAGGACTCGCTTGTAAGATATATAAACCACAGCTGCAGCCCGAACTGTAGAATTCACCTTGTCGAACATCGGCGTTCAGCATCTTTGGTGTTTGAGACCATAAAACCTGTCGGCGGAGGAGAGGAGATATGTTTCGACTACAACACGACCGAATTCGACATGGAGAGCTGGGACTGCGCCTTCAATTGTTGTTGCGAAAGCGGTGACTGCGCTGGGAGAATCGCCGGATTCAGATTTTTAACGGAGGCCGGGAGGATAAAAATCAGACCTTTCCTGATGCCATACCTTCTCGATTATCCTCGCTCGCATGTTTCATGAAAAATTTAAAAATCAATAAAAATGAAGAGGATATACCTTGAAGATTGAAAAAAAAGATTTTCTGCACAATCCCGTCAGGCACATCGATATCACGGGTTTCGATTCCAATCCGATCATAGAACAGTTTGCCGACGCCTGTTTCCAGGCGGGGAACCTCGCGAAAGCGGCGGAAATTTACAGCTTGATGCTCGAAGATCCCGACTGTTCCGTGATTCTTTGTCTTGCGGGGTCGATTTTCAGCGCGGGCTGCAAAAAGACAATATACGATCTGGTATCCGAAAACCTTGTGGACGTCATTGTCTCGACGGGAGCCCTGATTGTGGATCAGGACTTTTTCGAAGCGCTGGGGCACAGGCATTATCAGCTTGCGCACAGGCCGGAAGATGAACTGCTTCAGAACTTCCACCTGGACAGGATTTACGACCATCTGATAGACGAGGAGGATTTAAGAGACTGCGATATGACTATCAGCCGAATCGCCGACGGACTCCAACCCGGAGCGTACTCTTCCAGGGAGTTCATCGCCGCAATGGGCGAGTATCTGCAGGAAAACGGTCGCGAACCACGGCATTCGGTGCTCTATGAGTGCCATAGGCGGGAGGTTCCGGTCTTCGTGCCCGCGTTTTCCGACTGCAGCGCCGGTTTCGGGCTGGTACATCATCAGCACAAAAGTAAGGGCCCCGCGGTTTCCATAGATTCTGTTAAGGACTTTCTGGAGCTTACGCGGATCAAATGTGAAGCGGGAAACACGGGACTTGTGATGATCGGCGGCGGCGTTCCCAAAAACTTCGCGCAGGACGTCACAGTCGCCGCTGAAATACTGGGCTATCAAGTTCCGATGCACAAATATGCCATTCAGATAACAGTCGCCGATGAACGCGACGGCGCCCTCTCCGGGTCAACCCTGAAAGAAGCCCGGTCTTGGGGTAAAGTCGACTCCGGACACGAACAGATGGTTTTCTGCGAAGCCACGATAGCCCTTCCATTGCTGGCGAGCAGCGTGTACCACAGACACAAAGGCCGGCGCGGAGCCGGAAGGTTGCAACGCGTTTTCAACTCCACCAACAGATAAACAAGGAAAAAATGAATTTTGTTCCCAAACAAGTCTTTTTTGTAAAGGGCGTTGGCTCACACAAAGACAAGCTCGCATCTTTCGAGTCCGCGTTGCGAGACGCCGGAATCGAAAAGTATAACCTTGTATGCGTATCAAGTATTTTTCCTCCGAAATGCAGGTTTATTTCAAAGGAAAAAGGACTGGCCCTTCTGTCACCCGGACAAATAGTTTTCTGCGTCATGGCCAAGGCCGAGGCGCAGGAACCTAACCGGCTCGTTTCGGCGGCAATCGGCCTGGCCCAGCCAAAGGACGGCAGCCATTACGGCTATCTATCCGAACACCATGCATTCGGGGAGACCGGCAGAAAGTCCGGGGACTACGCAGAAGACCTGGCGGCCACAATGCTGGCAACGACCCTGGGCGTCCCCTTCAACCCGGAACAGGCATGGGACGAGCGTAAACAGGTGTACAAGGCCAGCGGGCATATTTTTAAGACGCGGAACATCGTGCAGTCAGCTGCCGGCAACCGGGACGGACTCTGGACAACCGTGGTCGCGGCGGCCGTTTTTATTCTGTGAGCTACGCAATGCCTGGTTTCGCCGAGCTTCCAGATTCAGCTTCTATGCGCGGGAATTCCCGTTTCGCGGTGTTGCCGGTGCCATTCGACCTGACTTCATCCTGGCGCAGCGGCTCTGCCGCGGGGCCGGAAGCAGTAATAAAGGCATCGAGGAACATGGAACTTTATGACCTGGCGACAGGCACGGAAGCCTGGCGGCGCGGTATCTACACGCATCCTCCCGTTTTGGCGGAAAGTTCAGTGGAGATGCTCGAATCTGTCTATAAAGCGACCGGAAAACTCCTTGACGAAAACAAATTCGTAGTCACACTCGGCGGCGAACACACCGTGGCCGTCGGCGCTGTCAGGGCACACGCGGAAAAGTTTCCGGGAATGGGGGTTCTACAGCTGGATGCTCACGCTGATCTCAGGGAGACATACGAAGGCTCCGGACTTAGCCACGCATGCACAATGGCCAGAATAAGGGAGATTGTTCCTTCCTGCGCCGCCGTGGGCGTTCGCAGCGCATGCGCAGAGGAATTTGCCGCTCTTCAAATGATTCCTCACTGGACTCCGGACAAGTGCCGCCGAAACCCGAAGTGGATGGACGAGGTGCTGGGCTCACTGCCGGAACGGGTTTACATCACTCTTGATGTGGATGTATTTGACCCGTCAGTAATCCCGGCCACCGGAACCCCCGAACCCGGAGGGCTGTCATGGTTCCAGGTCTTTGACCTGATCAGGAAAGTCGTATCTGAAAAGGAACTGGTCGGACTGGATATTTCCGAACTCCGTCCCGAAGAAAATCCCGCGCCCGACTTCTGCGTGGCGAAACTCATCTACCAGGTGTTCGGGATTACCTTTTAGCCCCGTTATTTCATGAAAAATGCGGGATTTCAGGCATGGGCGTGAATCTCAAATGTCGTAAGCATCGGATCTTCGACAATTTTGACCGGGAACTCTTCAAGATACAGTTCCGTAGCTTCCTTCAAATTAGCGATGGTCTCTTCGATTGAGCACCCCTGGCCTGCGCTACCAACGCGGTTCATGCGGAGTTTTGAAACTGGCTCCGCTAATTGTAATGTTCGATCTTGACACATATACCTGGTAATATATATTGCCACCATGAAAACTGCAAAATTATTCAAAAACGGCCAAAGTCAAGCAGTTCGTTTGCCTAAGGAGTTCCGATTCGAAGGCGAATCCGCGTACATCCACCATCTGGGAAGCTATGCCTTGCTCGTGCCGAGGCACGAGCCGTGGAAGTCCATGTTTGAGGCAACCGAACACTTCACCAGAGCATGTCTACCAACGCGGTTCACGTGGAGTTTTGAAACTGGCTCGGAGTTTAAACAATAAAATTTTCACTTTCGTTCAGCCTATCTCCGAGGCGAGCCTCGGAGTATTACGGCCGAACTTAGACGACCTCCGGTCGGTCGCAAAAAATTTATTTTTCAGTCGGAGTATTTTTTTTACAAGTGTCTATCAAGTCAAAGTTTCCATCGATATATTTCTGGATTGCGCTTCTGATCGTTGTCGGCGTGTTTTATCTGCTCTCTCTGGCGCTTGGCCAAGGCTGGAAGACGCCGGATTACACGCAGGAGGAGATCGACAGGGTCGAAGAACTGCGCAGTGTTTCCTTTGATCCGCGGGATCCTGTCGTCATCGCGAAGGACGTGGATTACAGCGAGGGAAAATCCGCGGAATGGTATCCGAAAAAGCAGTCCCCCATGCTTGACAGGCTTGTGGAGGACGGCGATCTCCCCCCGTTGGAGGAACGCATAGGTTCCGATCCTATGGTGCTCGAAGGCGTCGACGGTGTAGGTAAGTACGGGGGGACATTGTCAATTCCATCGGTTCAGCTCTCCCCCGATCCCGGCTGGCGCTGGCGTTGCGTCGGTTTTGTCAGATGGTCGCCGCAGGGGATTCCCGTCGTCCCGTATATGGCCAAAAGCTGGGATATATCCGAAGACAAACGGGTTTATACGTTCCATCTCCGGGAAGGGCTCCGCTGGAGCGACGGACATCCCTTCACCACTGAAGACATCATATACGCCTACGAGATCGACTCCGGTCTTCTGCGGTACAAGAACGATATAAAAGACGGTCTCAAAGCCGCTCCGCCGGATTTATGGTGCGGGCTGACCCTTGACACCAAAGTGGAAGCGCTTGACAAACACAGCATCCGTTTCACCTTCAGGGAACCGAACGGCATATTCCTTTACATGCTCGCGCAGTTCAAGGGCGGATTCTTTTTCATGTCGCCGAAACATTATCTATCCAAGTATTACTACGAACACGCTCCCGAGCAGGGCGGGTACGGGGATCCGGAACTTATAGAGCGCCTTGTCAAGGAGGAGAACCTTCCGAACGCCAAGGCCCTTTACGGGCAGAAGAAAACCTTCAAAAACCCCGATAAACCAAGACTCAGCCCGTGGATATGCAGGACCGAGAAAGTAACACCCCCATATGAGCTTGTGCGCAACCCCTATTTTCCGGTGGTTGACAGCCGCGGGAATCAGCTTCCCTATATGGACCGCGTTTTCCTGGACTACAAAGACGTGAAGATGCTGCATGAATCGGTATCCCAGGGGCGGTATTCCTTCCATTGTTTTGTCGACGGTTTTGTTGACTACAAGGACTTCATGAGCCAGCGCAGGAAAGGTGGATTCGAGGTTTACCACTGGTATTCGGGGGACAGTTCCAAGTTTACAATAATGTTCAACATGAATATCCGCGGCCCGGAAGATGAACAGGAATGGAAAAACAAGCACGAGCTTTTCAACGATATTCGTTTTAGAAAGGCGATGTCGCACGCGATCGACAGGGAGGCGATAATCGACGCGCTCTATTCCGGAATAGGTGATGCATGCCAGAACATGCCCCGCAAGGAATCGCTCTTCTACAACGAGGAGGCACTATACAAGTACACGGAATACAAGCCCGGACTTGCGAACAGGCTGTTGGACGAGGCGGGGTACACGAACCGCGACGAGGAGGGTTTCCGGACATTCAAGGACGGGTCGCCTATTCTCATCATCTTCACGATCCTGGAACCGCACTGGGAGGGGATGGCGCGTTTCGTCATCCAGTACTGGGAGAAGCTAGGTATACGTTCGATGCTTGTGGTTCGTACCCGCACTCTTTTCGACATGAAGAAGGAGCAGCAGACCTACGATATCTATACCTGGAACGGGAACAATGAATACTATCCGCTACTGGACCCCCGATATTTCGTGCCGGGCATACAGTGTGGATACGCCCCGGCCTATTCGCAGTGGTACACGATGATCGAAAGAGGGTTCACTCCCGAACGGATAAGGAGCCTCAAGCGACCGACAGTGTACAGCCCGCCGGAAGGGCATCCGTTTGAGCAGACATATCGGATATACAAGCGCGCATGCAGGGAGCTTGATCCGGAGAAACAGGCGGAGATATTCCAGGAAGCCGTTGAAATTGCTTCGGAAAATCTCTGGGCTATAAGCATGGTTGCCGCCCCGGCTACGCTCGCGATAGTGAAAAACGACCTGCGTAACGTCCCGCGGACAGTGGTTTCCGCCTGGGATTTTCTGACGCCCATGAACGCGTATCCGGAGACATACTTTTCAGAGGAGTCGAGGCAGCGTCCGGAGGTGATAAAAGAGCTACAGTCTCAGATACTGAAGCCGAGATTTGAAAGCAGGCACGAGGACAGCGGCCTGATCGGCACAGTTATTTCGTGGGGCTTTGCCATAGCATTCATTCTCTTCATTATCCATGCCTGCCTGCGAAGACCGTATATTGCCCACAGGCTGATGCTGATGATCCCGACCCTGGCGGTTATTTCGGTGATAGCTTTTACGATGATTCAGTTGCCTGAAGGCGACTACATAAGCAACAGGATCGCAGTGCTGGAGACCCGCGGGGAGACGGTTGACCCGGCGGACATCCAGCTTCTGAAGGACATGTTTTTTTTGGACGACCCCCAGGTAGTCCGATACGTGAAGTGGATGGGATTGAAATGGTTTTTTAGCTTCGACGAAAAAGACAAGGGACTGCTTCAGGGGTTCATGGGTTACTCGATGCAGACACAGCGCCCGGTTAACACCATGATAGGGGACCGGCTTCTTCTGACCATGGCAATTTCGGCTATGACGGTGCTCACGATGTGGATCGTGTCAATGCCCCTGGGCCTGTATTGCGCGATAAAACAGTATTCTTTAACAGATTATCTTCTCACGTTCATAGGATTTCTGGGAATGTGCATCCCGAACTTCGTGCTGGCGTTGTTCTTCATATACATGGCCAAGAAGTTCCTGGGAATGAATATCTCCGGGCTGTTTTCTCCAGAGTTCGCGACCGACCCGACCTGGTCATTCGCCAAGGTCGCAGACCTCCTCAAACACATATGGGTGCCGATTGTGGTTTCCGCGGCCGCCGGCACCGGCGGGGGTATCCGCGGAACCCGCGCGAACATGCTGGACGAACTCCGCAAACCCTATGTGCGAACGGCTCTGGCAAAGGGTGTACACCCGTTCAAGGTTGTCATCAAGTATCCGTTCCGCATGGCCTTGAACCCGTTCATCAGCGGTATAGGCAACATATTTCCGATGCTTGTTTCGGGCGGCGCCCTGATAGCGATCGTTCTTTCGCTGCCGACAATCGGCCCGCTTCAACTGAACGCCGTGATGATGCAGGACATGTTCATGGGGGGGTCTCTGATGATGATGTTTACGCTTCTGGGTATAATAGGCACTCTGGTCAGCGACCTGCTGCTGCTTGTCCTGGATCCGAGGATAAGATACACGGGGGGTACAAGGTAGAAGACATATGACAGAGAGACCGGATATACCTGTGGTAACTGAAGAAGCACCGGGCCGGGAAGCCTACATGAGCCAGCGGGAACTTACCAAGCGACGGTTCATGAAACACAAGCCGGCAGTGATCTCGATGTGGATTCTCGGGATACTGTACTTTACGGCCGCGTTCTGCGAGTTTATGGCGCCCTACACCCCCGAATGGCAGGAGGTGGGACATATCTACACAAGACCGCAGCGTCCGTGCTTCAGCTTGAAGCACGGGCTCTATGTATACGCCATGAAAAGCGACCCGGACCCTGTTACCACCATACACGCGTACACCCCTGACAGAAACCACCCGATTCCCCTCGGCTTCTTTGTCAAGGGCGAACCGTATCGGCTCTGGAACCTGATACCGATGGAACGGCATTTTTTCGGGATCGACAAGGAGGACTACAGGGAGATGTACGGGAGGAAGCCTGATCCAAAAAAAGTGACCTTTTATCTGCTTGGCTCCGACAAATACGGGCGGGACCTGTTTACCAGGATAATCTACGGCTCGCGTATTTCGCTGTCGGTAGGCATTCTCGGCATAATCATATCCTTCACGCTGGGTCTGACCCTGGGCGGTCTTTCGGGTTACTACAGCGGTGTCTTCGACCTCTTCTTCCAGCGCCTCACCGAAATAATCGGCGGTATCCCGAGGCTGCCGCTGTGGATAGTGGTAGGCGCGGCCGTTCCGCTTACATGGTCGCCTCTGCTGGTTTATTTCTGTATCGTCACGGTTCTGAGCTTTTTTGGCTGGTGCGGTCTGGCCAGGATGATACGAAGCAAACTTCTGGCCCTGCGCGAAGAGGAATACGCGCTGGCCGCAGAGGTCATGGGCGCGTCGCGTATGCGAATCATATTCAAGCACCTCATCCCCGGATTCGCATCGCAGATCATTGTTTCGCTCACGATGACAGTGCCGAGAATGATTCTCGGAGAGACCTCTCTGAGTTTTCTCGGGCTCGGTCTGCGTCCGCCGGTCGTAAGCTGGGGGGTTATACTTCAGGACTGCATGAAGATGGAGGCCGTGGTCTATTTTCCGTGGCTTTTCGCGCCGGCATTTGTGCTTGTGATGACGGTACTGTGCTTTAATTTCATGGGTGATGGCCTGCGTGACGCGGCCGACCCGTACGCGGAAAAATAATTCGGAAAAATATGAGTGAAACAAACGA
>CAZGYO010000044.1:10841-11168 GCA_964530455.1 uncultured Victivallales bacterium | reverse complement strand
CGACTGGCTGGCCCGAAGCCATTGATCCCGCGCCGACCGATGGACTCCGTTCACCCGAAAATTTCATGAAAATTTTGGGTTAGAGATCGGAGGATATTTTCATGGAACAGAACTCTTCGCCGCACATGGAGCAGAAATTCTCGTTTTCCACGTCGGGACTGTATTCTCTCCATTCCTTTGCACGGTCGGGATCGAGTGCGAGTTCAAACTGTTTTTTCCAGTCGAACGCCGCTCTCGCACGGCTTATTGCGTCGTCGCGGTCGCGCGCGCCTGGCCGTTTGAGTGCGACATCCGCGGCGTGCGCCGCGATCCTGAATGCAATGATCC
>CAZGYO010000044.1:0-10831 GCA_964530455.1 uncultured Victivallales bacterium | reverse complement strand
GACGTCTTCGGGCCCGGGAAGGCCGAGGTGTTCTTTTGGGGTAACGTAGCAGAGCATCGCGGCGCCGTGCATGGCGCCGAGAGCGCCGCCGATAGCGCTTGTTATGTGATCGTACCCCGGGGAGCAGTCGGAGACGACGGGACCCAGCACGTAGAAAGGCGCGCCTTCGCATATCTCGTCTTCCATTCTCATGTTCATCTCGATTTCATCCATTGGCACGTGCCCCGGACCTTCGACCATTGCCTGGACCCCGGCCCGGCGGCATCTGCGGACAAGTTCGCCTATGGTTTTCAGTTCCCCGAACTGGGCGTCGTCGCTGGCGTCTGCGAGGCAACCTGGCCTGAGACCGTCTCCGAGTGACAGCGTGACATCCTGTTCAAGGCAGATTTCGAGAAGCTCGTCGAACGCGTCGTAGAACGGGTTTTCGCTGTCGTGGACTGTCATCCACTTTGCAAGGATGGCCCCTCCCCTGCTCACGATAGGCAGTATCCGTTTTTTTGTCGAAGGAAGATGCTTTTTAAGGAGACCGGCATGTATAGTCATGTAGTCCACGCCCTGGTCGGCCTGTTCCCTGACGACATCGAAAAGCAGTTTCTTCGAGAGTTTCAGCGGGTCATCGACACGGCTCAGGGCTTCGTATATCGGGACGGTGCCGAGCGGGATCGGGGACGTTTCTATGATTTTAGCGCGTATTTCCGGGATATTATCTCCCGTGCTGAGGTCCATTACGGTGTCCGCGCCGTATCTGAGCACGGTATCGAGTTTCAGGAACTCTTCGTTCTGACAGCTTTTAAGCGGGGATTTGCCGATATTGGCGTTTATTTTGGTTCGCAATGATTTCCCTATACCTATGGGGTCGAGCTTAGTGTGCTTTTTGTTTGCCGGAATAACAATGCGTCCCTCGGCTGTTTCCTCTCTTATGAACTCCGGTGAAAGCGACTCTTTTTCGGCAACGCGGAGCATTTCCTTCGTCGTATCACCGGACTTAGCGGATATCATCTGTGTCTTGTTCATGTTATGTACTTCACTTTTGGATTAGTCTTTCGAGTATATCTATTGTCTTCGCGGTCGCGCCGCGGTGTTTCAGTGCGGTATTTCTTGCTTTTTCCCCGAGTTCTTTTCTCCTGTCGCTGTCTCCCAGAAGTTCGGCGAAAGCGCTTTTAAGTTCGTTTGCGGAGTTCACTGAAACAAGGGCGCCTTCGTTTTTCATCACCCGGAACACCGAGCGAAAGTTCGCGAGTACCGGGCCGGTCACGACCGGTTTCCCCAGGAGCGCGGGTTCGATTATGTTGTGCCCCTCACTGTGTCCGGCCATGCTTTTACCCATAAATACAATATCCGCGCAGGACATGAAGGAAAGCATTTCGCCCGTGGTGTCGGCCAGGAGCACATCCACCGTGTCCGCGGTCTTCTCTGCCGTACTTCTCCGCGCGAACGAAACGGATTCCGCCGAAATCGCGGCCGCTATTTCGCCACCCCTTTCAGCGTGTCTCGGGACGATCACAAGCCTCAGTTCCGGGAATTCACTTTTCAGTTCGGTAAAGATCCCTGTAATCAGTTTTTCCTCTCCCGGATGCGTGCTGGCGGCGAGCAGTACGCGAAAATCGCCGTCTCCGAAACAGGAAGAGAGGTCGATTTCGGGAATTTTTTCCGGGATCTGCTGATCGAACTTCATCGTATCGCAGACTTCCACGTCGAGGTCGCCGCAAACTTCGAGGAAGCGTTTTCTGTCGGTTTGGGACTGCGCGCATATAACGTTCAGCGATTGTAGAACCGGGCTGAAGAAGAAGCTGAAACGACGGTAGCCTTTAGCGGAGTTATCAGAAATGCGCGCGTTCACGATGGCTGCGGGCGCGCCGGATCCGCGAGTTTCGCAGATCATATTCGGCCATATTTCGGTCTCGAATATCACCAGCATCGCGGGTTTTGCCAGTTTGACAAGGCGCCTTACGGACAGGAAATAGTCGATCGGACAGAAAAGCACTGCCGTGTCGGGCAATTCGGCTTTTCTTGCGAGAGCCTGCCCCGTCGTTGTTGTCGTGCTCAGCAGAAATTTCTGTTCAGGCCTGCGCGATTTCCATATCCTGATCATTCCGGCGGCAATCTGGGTTTCACCCACGCTGACGGCGTGGATCCAGACGGCGCCTTGCGAATTACGCAGCAAGCGTTTTTTATCGGCCGCAAAAATCGCGAAACGTTCCAGGTATCCGTCTTTAGCTCCGCCGCGGCGAAGCAATTTCAGGATCATTCCGGGCACAAAGAAAAGGAATGCCACGGGAAACAATAAATTGTATATAAAACGCATAATCTAAGCAAAGACCCACAGAAAGTATAAAATCTCTTTTGAGCCGGACAAACAATCAATATACCCTCGGGGCCTGTAGAATCAACAGTTTTAGAAGACGACACGCGAGATGCAAAGGGGATGCAGGCTATTCGACTTCTATCAGGATCTCGTTTCTGCTCCAGGATACTGAAAGCTACGGCAGTTGTTAGCGAAGCAATAGCCCCGTTATTTCATAAAAATCCGGATTAGGAGGTCGCCTGATACGTTTTATTCTCTATCTTTTCCCTGCCCGTCCTCGTGGGATGGAAGTTGATTTCTCTGTTTGCGGGCTTATTGTTTCGGTATCAAGATGAGCAAGAGTCTTTCCATAATGAAAAGAAGGCGCCGGCTGGGCATACTGCTGGTATCGCTGCTGCTGTTCGGTCTGATTCTTTACAGCGTGCTCAGACCGGATCCGGAAGAAAAGGAGTTTCTCCGTTTAAAATCTACGATTCTTGAGGGGCCTCAACGCGGCATGGATGAGTCCGCCGGGCGCGATTTCCGCGAAGCGCTGAAACAGCTGAGTCCGGAGACAAGGGAGCGTTTGTTCAGGGAAGTGATGCGTCATCGTCTTGAGGAGGCCCGCGCGAAAATCGCAAAGATGACCCATGAGGAGAAACTGGAGCAGGTCGACAGGATGATAGCCGGTGTCCGGGAAAACTTCTCGAAACTTTCGGAGGATGAACGGGCGAGAATAAAAGGTGAGCTGAACTCGCCGGAAGGCAAGAAAAGGTTTAAAAAGGCGCTGGAATTTTATGCCGAGGAATTCACACCGGAGGAAAAACAGCTTCTGGACCCATTTGCGGAGGAAATCCTGATCCACCTGAACGCCCTGTAAATACGTACAGATCCGCAGGAAAACATGAACATATCCGCACCCGAAAAACCTATTATTACGATCCGCTTAGGCAGCGGAGCGTCAGCGTATCCGGCAAGGCTATTCTCTCTGATAGAGCTGCTTGTCGTGATCGGGATAATCGCGATACTTGCCGGGCTTCTTTTTCCCATGCTGAGCAATGTGCGTGCAAGGGCAAAAAAGACCTCTTGCATGGGGAACCTGCGCCAACTGGGGATTGCCGTCAACACATATGTCGCCAATTCCGATGGCTTTCTGCCGGTCTGTGTCAGGGTCGGGAACGGGCCCGATGATCCATATGCCATACACAATATGCTCGATATTGGTTTCAGCAAAGTGTACGTATGCCCGGCGGACTCCTACGAATACAGGGACGGAAAGACGTTCCATCAGCTTTACGGGACAAGTTATGAGTGGAATGTATGGGTAAACGGAAGGTTCATCGACAAATCCGAACTGGGGATCCAGGAAATGAAGATACTGACGCCGATCATGGGGGACGGCGCGGACTTCCACGGAAAACGCGGCCGGAACTATCTGTACGCGGACGGTCGCGTCACTCCCTCGCTGGAGGTGCTGATTGAGTAAAACCGTGATAAAGATCAAGGGTCTTAACAAGAGTTACGGCCGGATAAATGCGGTATCTGATCTTGACCTTGAAGTCGAAGAGGCATCTGTTTTCGGTTTTCTCGGGCCGAACGGGGCGGGCAAGACAACCGTTATAAAGATTCTTCTGGGACTGGTCGTTCCGCGGTCCGGGGAAGTTGAGATATTCGGAAGAGACCTTTTCAGGGAACGCGACATGATTATGAAAAATGTGGGGGCGGTAGTGGAAGCTCCCGCTCTTTTCGAGTATATGACAGCCAGCGAAAACCTGTTTTACCTTGCGAAACTTTCCGGCGGCGCGGATCGTGCCGCCGTGGAACGGACGATACAGACTGTAGGGCTGGAACAGGTTGCGGACAGGAAAGTAAAGACGTTTTCCTACGGCATGAAACAAAGGCTGGGAATCGCGCAGGCCCTTCTGCCGCAAAGCAGTCTCATTTTCCTGGACGAACCGAGCAACGGACTCGACCCCCATGGAATCGTCGGGGTCAGGAAACTTATCAGAAAGCTGAGCAGAGAGCTCGGCATCACCGTTTTTCTGTCGAGCCACTGGCTCAGCGAAGTGGAGCAGATATGTGACGAGGTCGTCATAATAGACAAGGGGGTAAAGGTCTGCGAATCGGCGGTCTCGGACCTGGTCAGGAGGCACAGTAACCTCGCACTTAAAACCCCTGACATCGAGCGGTTCAGGAACTTTGCCGAAAAAGAGGATATCAGGATCCTGGAACTTAAAGGGGAATCCGACATCGGCCTCGTTGTTTTTGAAGGCGCGGAAGAAGACGTGCCCGGAATCACCGCAAAACTTGTCGGAGAAAATATCCGCGTACTTTCGATAGGAAAACATGAAAACAGTCTGGAGGGAATATTTGTCAGTCTTACCGGAAAAGATCAGGCGGACTTTGTCGCTGACAGATTTTGAGATACGTAAACTATTCCGGCAGAAGAAAGCATATGCCGGGGTGGCGGTCATTCTCATGCTGACAGTTCTCTGCTCCATAGGTTTTCACCTGCGCAGCGAGAGGCACGCGGAAAAAGAGTTCCAGGGACGGCTCGTGCAGGAGTTCATAAACGGAATCTCTTTCTCGCAGACCGTGCTGCTGCCGGCCATCTACATGCTGCTGCCCATGGTGCTGGGACTGTTCACGGCGAACTGTTTCGCCGGGGAACACGAAAAGGGGCTGCTCCGCACTATGGCCATAAGGCCTGTTCCCCGCTGGAGCATTCTCACTGGCAAGCTGGCCGCGCTGGTACTCTATTCGTTTTTCCTGCTGCTGGCGCTTCTCACAACAAGTTACCTTCTGGGAGCACTGCTTTTCGGCGCATCCGGGGACATAATCGTGGTAGGGCCGATCTTCCTGGGAAAGGGCGGGCAGATCTTCATTCTCAATGAAAGCGTTGCCTGGCAACGCCTGCTTCTTTCCTACTTCTTCGCCGGGTACTCGATGATTTCGATCATCGGGCTGTTTCTTATGTTCGCTGCGATATTCAGGAAGACGACACTTGCCGCAGTGCTGCCTCTGGGAATATTCTACACGAGCTATATACTCGACGCGCTACCGTTCATGGAGAACCTCCAGCGCTTTCTTCCTACGCGATACCTGATGATATGGAAATACGTGATGTCCCCCGAGATAGACTGGGGAATGATCTGCCGGGACGGTATTTTTCTGGCGGCTTTCACCGTCTCGTACCTTCTTATAGCGGGTTTTGTATTCAGTTCCTCAGACCTTTAGCCGCTTATTGTATGAACTGCAATCAAAAGACAAATATGCCTGCATTTTTTCTTATTTTTTAAAAACTAATATAACATGTTAATAAACAGGCCATTAAGCCTGAAATATCAATTTTTCATAAAAAATTGGGGTTAAAGGAGAGCCCCTTCCTGGAAGCTGAAATATCCGCCACGTCCGACGATCACGTGGTCCAGCACGCGGATATCCAGTTGCGTTGCCACGTCCTTAATGTCCCTGGTCAATTTCAGGTCCTGCGACGAAGGACTGCATTCCCCGCTCGGATGGTTATGCACAAGTATCAGGCCCGAAGCATTTCTTTCCAGAGCTCTTTTGACGATTCTCCGGGGGTAGACTGCCGATCTGTCGACGGTCCCCTCGAAAAGTATCTCGTGGTCGATAATCCTGTTTTTGCTGTTTACGTATATGAGCAGGAACGATTCGTTGTCTCTCCCGGAAAGCTTTGATCTGCTGAAAGAGTATACCGCATCGGGCGATGATAGAACGTCCAACTCCTTCATCTTTTCGGCAAGATATTCGGTTCCGAGTTCCTTTACCAGCTTTATGAGAAGCGCGGTTTTCGAAGAGATTCCTTTGACTTCACAAAGTTCCTCCACGGAAGCGTCAAGCACCTGGGAAAGGCCCCCCATCTTTTCGAGAAGTCTTTTCGCTTCCGGCTTGACGTCCCTGACGCGGAGAGCGTAGGTCAGCAGGAGTTCCAGCATCTCGTAATCGTGCATACCGGGAAGTCCGCTTTTGCGGAATTTGGCGCGCAACCTCGCTCTGTGTCCCGCGGACTGCGTTTCCTTTTCTTTTTGAAAATCTGCGTCCATAATTCGGCCCGTAAATAAAATATTGGTGTTCAGGAACCCGCGGTCAGAAGTCCACCAGCCCCCTGTAAAGATCGTCCTGGGTCCATGAACGGATATCCTCGACATCGTGCGCGTCCTCGAGAGAAAATTCTCCTGATCCCGTCCTTGCCAGTGATTTGAGGACGGCGCCGCATCCCAGCTCAGCGCCGATATCGGCGCAGAGTGTTCTGACATATGTGCCCTTGGAACACTTTACATTGAGATCTACTTCCGGGATATCCAGCCTGGTGATCTCGAGTGAATGAATGGTCACATCTTTGGGTTCTCTTTCGACTGTTTTTCCTTCCCTGGCAAGTTCATAAAGCCGTTTACCGTTCTTTTTCACAGCCGAGACCATCGGCGGTATCTGCTGGATATCGCCGCGGAACCCGGAGCAGACTTTGCGGACATCCTCCGGGGATATGCCCGATGTGTCCTTTTCGGAAATAATCTCTCCGTCCATGTCCTGGGAATCTGTTTCGACGCCCAAAAGCATAGTGGCTTCATAGCATTTATCTGAACCGCTGTAGGCATTGCTTGATTTCGTGGCTTTGCCGAGAAGAAGCACAAGCAGTCCGGTTGCCGCGGGATCAAGGGTTCCGCAGTGGCCTACTTTGCGAACGTTGAACCTGCATCTAATGAAATTAACCACGTCGTGACTTGTCCATTCCGCGGGTTTGTCAACGAGCAGTATACCGCTGTGCGGGAACGGGTCAAGCCTGTGATTTTCTGATTTTCCGCGTCTCATTCGAATATACCTTTTATTTTTTCAAGAAGTATTTTTTCCGCTTTTTCGGGATCGGCGCCTTCCAATGTCGCGCCTGCAGCCATTTCGTGTCCCCCGCCGCCGAGCTCCCTTGCTATGTCCGCGACGGATATGGAAGGGTCTTTTGAACGAAGGGAGACTCTCGTGCCGTGTTCCACGGGCTGAAGTGTCGCCACCGCCCTCGCGCCCTTGATCTGTCTGATAGAATCAATAAGCGCCTCCGTATCCGAGTCTTTAACGCCGTATTTTTCGTATAATCCCTTATCAATTACTACCCAGAGAAACTGCCCGTCGAAAGCGCTGCTGAGGCAGGTATTCACTATTTCGCTTTCAAACTTGACGAGAGCCGGTTCACGAGAGAAGAAGAGCTCATTCATCAGCCGGTGATATGCGGCGCCGCGTTCAATCAGTTCGGCGCTGAGCCTGAAGAGTTCTGGATCAGTGTTCTGGAACCTGTAGCCTCCGCTGTCCATAACCATGCCGGTCAGCAGGGAGTCCGCGCATGCGTGGGATATTTTCCAGTCCATTTTCAGAAGGGCTTTAAAAACGATGCACGCGGTCGCCGCGAGAGTCGGATCTACCGCGTTCCAGCGTCCGAATCTGCTGTTATCCGGATGGTGATCGATGTTCAGAACGTCTATATTCCGGTATCCTTCCCCGGTCCGGTCGGGCCATTCTATCCGCTCCGCGGATGCCGCGTCGAGGCAGCATATAAGTTCCGGCTCCCATCCTTCCGCCGGGCTGTACGCGGACAAGTCCCCGGGTTTAAGAAAAGCGTATTTTGAAGGACATGCAGGAAGCCACAACCTGTATTTTCCGCCCATATCCCGAAACGCCAGCGCCAGTCCGAGTATGGATCCGACAGCGTCGCCGTCTGGGCGGGCATGTGTCAGCAGAAGCGTACGTCGGGAAGGCTTCAAGACACCGCAAACAATATCAACCGCGCTTCTCACTGGCCCTCTTCATCTCCTTTCGCGTCCGACTCGATCTCTTCAATCATAGATATCACGCGATCGCCGGCCTCGATCCTGGGATCGGACTTGAAATGGAGAACCGGAGTATATTTCAGGCGTACGGTTCCGGCTATCGAGTTCTGTATTTCCCCGCGCCGTCCCCTCAGTTCGGTGAACACTTTCGCGCGGTCTGCTTCGCCGCCGCCCAGAACACTCACATAGACCGCGGCATGGCGCAGGTCCGCCGACACGGAAACCTCCGTAACGGACACAAGCACGGAAGAATTCCTGAAGCCCTGCTTTTCGAGCAGTCCGGCGATTTCCCTCTTCAGGAGTTCATTTATTCTCTGCATTCTTTTGGAGGAAGACATGGATTCAGTTCCTGTCGCGCATGAGGCGCTTTTCCGGCAAGTTCATGGCCGGTGGATCAAAGGGTGGCGCGTCTAAGCTCTATTTCGAAAAACTCAATCCTGTCCCCCTCTTCGAAGTCCATGAAATTGTCGAGTCTTATTCCGCATTCAAGCCCCTGGTTAACCTCGCGCACATCGTCCTGAAACCGGCGCAGCGACTGCACTTCTCCGGTATATATAAGTTCCTCGTTCCTGAACACGCGGGCTTTCAGTCCGACCCTGACCTTTCCCTTCTCGACCATACATCCGCAAACTTTCGGCCCTTTTGAGACATCGAATATCTGAAGTATCCTCGCCTCACCGGCTTGTTTTTCGCGTTCCTCCGGAGCGAGGCGGCCGGACAAGGCGTCCTCAATGTCCTCGAGAAGTTCGTATATAACACTGTAGAGTCTTATATCGACGTTCTCCGAAGAAGCCAGGGCGTTCACCCCGGAGTTGACCCGCACATGGAAACCGACAACAATAGCGCCGGAAGCTGAAGCGAGCAGGACATCGTTCTCGGTTATCCCGCCTATTCCGCTGTGGATAATATTGACGCTTATTTTTTCGGAAGGCAGTTTTCCTAGCGAGTCCCTGATGGCTTCGGCCGAACCCTTGACGTCGGTCTTAAGGATAATATTGAGATCGTTTCTGCTCTCCTGTTCGAGATTCTTGAACAGGTCTTCGAGTTTCGCGGCGGCGGGTTTTGAAAGTTTCTGTTCGCGCTCTATCCTGCCGCGCTCGCTGGATATGCGTTTTATATCCTTTTCGTTCTCGCAGGCGGCAAGCCTGGCGCCGGCTTCAGGAATGGAATCGAGCCCGACAAGTCTGACGGGCATACTGGGGCCCGCGGAGTCTACCCTTTCGTTCCGCTCGTTTATCAGAGCCTTCACGCGGCCGCAGCTCGAACCGCATATAACGCTGTCGCCGACGCGCAGAGTTCCTGTGGTGACGATAATATTAGCGGTCGAGCCGAGTCCCTGTTCGAGCTGCCCTTCGAGCACCACACCCCTGGCGGGTCTGTCGGGGTTGGCCTTGAGTTCAAGCATCTCGGATTCAAGAAGGATACGGTCGAGCAATTCGCTGATGCCCTCGCCTTTCAATGCCGAAACACGGGCGACGCCGACATCCCCTCCCCAGTCCTCGCTCATCAGCTCGTTCTCCTGCATCTGGCGCAGTATCTTGTCCGGATCCGCGGCGGGAACGTCCATCTTGTTTATTGCCACGATGATCGGAACACCGGCAGCCTTCGCGTGGTTCATTGCCTCCACTGTCTGCGGCATGAACCCGTCGTCAGCGGCCACTACCAGGACAACGATATCCGTCACGTTCGCTCCGCGGGCTCGCATCGCGGTAAAAGCCTCGTGGCCTGGTGTATCCACGAAAGTAATCGTTTTGCCCTTGTGCTTCACTACCGAGGCGCCGATATGCTGGGTTATTCCTCCGGACTCTCCGGCGACCACATCTGTTTTCCTTACGGCATCCTGCAACGAGGTCTTTCCGTGATCGACATGTCCGAGAAATGCCACCACGGGCGCGCGATCCTTGAGATCCTCAGACTTGTCTTCGAGAGGCATATCCTCTGGTGAAATCTCGTCTATTTCGTCTTCACTGGCCAGATGATCCCCCTTCTCCCTCTTGTCAAGTATAAGGGTGAAGCCCATATCACCGCAGAGTTCCACAGCCGTATCAGAATCAATAGTCTGGTTAATTCCTGCAAGTACGTTGCGTTTCATCAGCGCGGTAATCACCTCGTTGGAGGGTTTTCCGAGGGTTTCGGCAAGGGTTTTTACGACGACTGGTGTTTTCAGGTGTATTTCCCGGGAGGCCGCGTTGTCTTCTGCGTTTTCCGTGGCGGGAGATTCACTGCCGTTTTCATCCGGCGCGAAATTCTCAAAATGTTCAACGGCGACATCGACAATATCCTTGTTGATTACGCTTGATGGCGAAGACACTTCGAGGCCAAGCCCGCTCAGTTCCCTGATCACGAGGTCGTCCGGGAGTCCGAACTTTTTGGCTATATCTTTTACTTTTATCTTTTTAGTGGCCATAATATCAGGATTGGGAATCCTTCCCGTTAAGTTTTTCTATTGCTTCCCGGATATTCTCCGCGTCTTCCCCGGAAACGCCCTCGACAGCCAGCAGGTCATCGACGCCCGCCTCCTTCAGCCCGTCGATCGTGGTAAAACCGTGACTCACAAGCTTGGCGGCGAGTTCGCTTTCTATTCCCAGGTGCCCGGACAGAGAGGAAACGGCCTGTTCTATCTGCTTTTCAAAGGATACCGTCGCGTCTTCGGCCTCTCCGATATTGACTTTCCAGCCCACGAGCTTTGAGGTCAGGCGCACGTTCTGTC
>CAZGYO010000043.1:970-11213 GCA_964530455.1 uncultured Victivallales bacterium | reverse complement strand
CCATCCCGAGGATGGACAGCAGCGCTCGGGTCTTGCGGCGCGATAGCTCCCGCCAGGCGAGGTTGATATAGCTTACTTTCAAGTTACTTTCCATTTCCGAATTTTCTCGACACTTTCCATTCAATCATCGCCACATCTCGCTTTCGGACGGCGATGCCGGGGATTCCAGCAGGACCGTCTCGCCTTCGTTTAATCCCTGGGCGACTTCCACCCATCCGCCGTCGCGCCAGCCCAGCTTGATCTCGCGTTCCTGGGGAACGCCATCGCCCAACACTATGTACACCACGTTCCGCCCGCGCTCCCGGCGGACCGCCTTCGTTGGAATGGCCAGCACCCCTTCGCGTTTCTCCAGAAAGACGGTCACGCTCGCAGTCATTTCGGGGCGCAGTCGACCGTCGTAGTCCGAGGCGATTTCCACGACCACGTCGTAGTAGACGACGTTTTCCTGGAGAACCGCCTTGGGGTAAATGGCGGTGATTTTCCCCTCGAACTCCTGCGCCGGGAATGCGTCCACGGTGAAGACCACACTTTGCCCGGCTTGTATCTTGCCGATGTCCACCTCGTCCACGAAGGCGTCCACCTGGAGACGGTCAAGATCAATGATGGTGACGAACGTCGGCGCGCTCAGGCCCGCGGCGACGGTCTCGCCTTCCTGGGTCGTGACGGCGGCGACGACACCGGAGATGGGAGCGGTGAGCGTGGCATAGGACAACTGCACCTTGGCCTCGGCCAGCGTAGCCTTGGCCCGCTCCACCTCGGCCGCGACTTGTTTGAAGTCCTCTTCGTAGCCGACCTCGGCCAATTTCAAGGCGAGTTGCGCGGACGTGAGCCGAGCCTCCGCAACCGCACTTTGCTCCTTGGCATGGTCGCGGGTTTGCTGAGATGTGGCATCATGCTTCAGCAACTTCTCCTGGCGACCGAGTTCTTTACAAGTCAGCGACGCGGTCGCCTGCCATTGATCCACTTCCGCCTTTCTTTTCGTAATCTCAATGGGTCGCAACGACTTGACGGCAACCAGCCTTGCCTCGGCCAATTGCAACTCTGCCGCCCGCTGGCCAACCCTGGCTTCGAGATCAGCCTTCTCCAGTTCGGCGATGACCTGCCCCTTTTTGACCACGTCGCCGATATTGGCACGCAGACGCTCGACCCGCCCGGAGATACGCGCGCCGACGCGAACCTCCGCGCCCACTTGCGGTTTTATCGCTCCTGTGGCGAGCACCGACGAGCTGAAATCCCTGCGCTCCACCCGAGCCGTGACCGGAACAGTATTGTCACTTCTCCGGAGGCCGCTGAACCACCACGCCCCGACACTGGTCATGACGGTCAACAACAGCACAATCATCAGGATTCGTTTTCGATTCTTCTTCAAGGTTACTCTTTTTTTGCAACGCACTCGCTCAACGATTGCCCCACAGCACGCTCGAATCGCGCCAAAGCCGCCTGCGGTTCCGGGCGTTGCGTCTCAAGGATAACCCGAGGGCTCGCAATGAGCACGCAGCCTCCCCAGACTCAAGACTTGGCGTTCAGTAACTCAATTGCAACCACCCGCCCTGCCGGCTCGACGACATCCCCTTCTTCCGTTCCCGCTGGAGTGTCCCGAACACGAGTTACGGATGTCGCAGGCGCCATCGCCGTCGGAATCTTTGAAGTCGGGGCACTGTGAGCATCCCTTGCCGTTGCAAGGACTCGTTGCCTGGTCGCCGTGACATGTCTTTGCCAGATCGCAGATTCCGTTGCCGTCCTCGTCCACAAACGCACGTTCCGCGGCAACCGCCGCGCCGCTTGCGGCGACCTCACCATCCCCCTTGGCGGCCTGTTCCTGGGCATACATCCGCAATGCGAAAACCGCCGTGACCGCCACTGCGACCATGACCACCACCATCATCATCATTCTCTTCTTCATCTGCATTCTCCTTTTTCCGGGTTTTGTTTTGCCACTCGATCTTCTTGCCGCGTCACTACCTCATTGTTCTCGGCCCTCCCTCCTTCCACCGTCCGGTGTCAGAACAGGACATTCCTCCCCCCATGGGGACTATTCCGGGGCCCTGTCCGGCGCAACCCGAACGCCGCCGGATCATGTCGAACAGCTCGCGTTGCTGAACCGGGGTCAAGACGTTCTTTTGCGAGAGCAAATGCTCAATGACCAGCGACTGCATCTTGCGTTGTCCCGCCAAAATCTCTTCTTGCCCTGCCTCAATCGCCGTCCGGTCGGCCTCCGGCGCAGCAATCAGGGCGATCAACTCGTCGCGGCTCTTATTAAGCTCCCCGCAGACTTTCCGGCTTGCTTCACGAAACGCTCGCAAGCGCGGTTCAATTTCTCGCCATTGCTCATCGGTCACATTGAGACGGCGATGCAGGGGACACCACACCTCGCCGTGGCGTACGCCATAGGCTCCACAGCGCGCCGCTCGGATTGCATGCAAAGCCCAGATGCCGACGAAGGCAATATTGAGCGTGATCGAAAGCACGATTAGTAAGGGAGCGAGTTTCTTCCACATGGTTAACGCCCTCCCTCGCTTGTTGTTGCGGCCAACGCGAAGTAACTGTCGGCCAGCGAGCCGCCCGGCGCCTCGCCGAGATAGTCGAGCTGATAGGTATCGACAGGATCGGGCCGCGCGTTTTTAGTTGCCGGCGCGAGCAATGGCGCGGAAGCCGCCCCCATCACAAGACCGATTGCCAAACCGATAACCAACACCGCAACAGCGGCGGCATGCATGGGGACCGATGTCAACCGCCACCAGCGAATCAGATTCCAAGTCGCGATTTGTTCGGATTCCAGGCGCTTCCGGGCTGTCGCCAGTACGCGAGCGGCAAAACCCGCTGGGATCGGCGGTGTTTGCGCAGCGGCAAGCACACCGGCCAAGGCATCGATTTTCGCCAACTTCGCTCTGCACGCGGCACACTTGGACACATGGGTCTGAACGGTTTGGCGAACGTCCATCGGCAACGCGCCGATTGAGAAAGCTTTCAGTTGTTTTTGCACATCTTGGCAGCGCATCGGTTGTCTCCTTACCTTTAATAAACGAATGAGTCAGGGAAATCCCCCTCGGAAAGGCCGTCATTCGTCAAATAACGTCTTCAACCGTGGTTTCAGCATCGCTTTGGCACGCGCCAGTAACCGCTCCGTGGCCTTGACGCTGCGGCCCATCGCTGCGGCCATTTCCGCCCCGCTGAGCCCCTCGAAGTAGCGCAGCACCACCGCCATCCGATAATCGGCGGGCAAGGCATCCAACGCGGTTTGGATCAGGATGGCACGCTCGGCTTGGCTGGCCTGTTGTGCGGGATTCGGCGAGGCATCGGTGAGGTCCGGTAATGTCTCGGTGAGTATCGGCCGTTTCTTGCGCCCGTGATCGATGCACAAATGCGTCAGGATACGGAATAACCAGGTACGGAATGTGGCGGAGGGTTTGTAGCGGTGGGCGGCAGCAAGGACCTTCAGAAACGCATTCTGAGCGAGATCCTCGGCCTCGGCGGGGTCGCCGGTATAGCGATAGGCCACCCGCCATGCCTCCGCCTGGTGTCGCAACACAAGCTGCTCGAACGCCTCGATGTCGCCATCGCGGACGCCAAGCATCAACTCCTCGCTACTGAGCGTCTGCATGTCGGTTCTCTTTTCCACCACGTCCTTCCGTTTTCCTTGCTACAGGGTGAATCCCGCCACTAACGCCCCGGAAACAATCAATGGGGCGGGCACCTTCCGCGACGCCAGAAGCGCGATCGAGAGCGCCGTGACTGCCAGGTTATCGGCGTGGAACCCGCTGGCCTGCATCAGGATCACGGCGGCAATGGCGATCAGCCCGCCTGCCACGGCATTGATGCCGCGCAGGGCGATGCGAATCGCGCGAATCTGCTTGAGCTGCTCCCACACGGGGTAGACGAAGTAGATCAGCAGCAATCCCGGCAGGAAAATCCCGACACCGCCGACCGCCGCGCCGAATACCTGTCGCCAGATTGCCCCTCCGCGCGCAGCCATGCCGCCCGCGTATGCTGCGAAGCTGAACATCGGGCCGGGCAGTCCCTGCACCAGCCCGTACCCGGTCAGGAATTCCTCATTCGACATGAACTGCCGCACCTGCACCAGCTCGCTGTGCATCACAGGGACAACCACCTGCCCGCCACCGAACACGAGGTAGCCATAGCGGTAGAAGCTTTCGGTAAGCTGAGCGAGCCGTGAGGATGACACTGCCGACAGCGCAAGCAACCCGAGCGCGAACGCGGCAAAGAGCACCAGGTAGCGCCACGGAGGGCGAATCCTGGGCCGATTCCACATACCTGGTTCGCGAAACCTCCCTATGGCGATTGCGCCGCCGGCCAACAGCACGACGGGAAAAATCCAGGGAGCGCGAATCCAGTAGGTGGTCAGCGCGCCGCCCGCGAGCAGCAACGCCGTCAGCGTATCATGGACCACCTTGCGCCCGATCCGAAAAGCCGCCACGACGATGAATCCCACGGCCATCGGCCCGATGAAGCGCAGACCGTCCGCCGATATGTTCAACGCAACCAGGCCGCGATAGAGAAACGACAGCAGCGTCATGGCTACTAGCACCGGCAGCGCCCAGACCAGCATGGTGAGTAGCGCGAGAACCGGACCGCCCGTCTTGTAGCCGATCGACACGATCGTCTGGGTGCTGGTCGGCCCCGGCAGGATGCTGCACAACGCCATCAGCTCGACCAATTCCTCCTCCGTCAGATAGCGCTTCTTTGTGACCATCTGATCCACGAAAACGCCCATATGCGCTTCCGGCCCGCCGTACGCGCCGAGTGAGCAGATGAACACGTCCTTCAGAAAGGCGCCCCACTGCGTCATTCCCTGCGTCCCGGCATGAATTCCGTTCGCTTCGCTCATGCGGTCAATCATTGTGCGGCTTTTCCCTGAATATGGTCCGGTTCAGAATGCCGGAAGCGGTAAAACTGTTGCGAAGCGTCAGCCAGATGGCCAGGAAGACCGTGGTGGCCGTCCCGGAAAAGATAGCGATCATGATGGCGATCTGGTACTTGATGGCGGTGAACGGATCGGCTCCGCCCAGGATGACGCCGGTCATCATCCCGGGCAAGGCTACCAGTCCGATGGTGGCCAGATGTGATCCGAAGAAGTCGCAACTGAACAGGCATCGATCCTCCGGCACGTAGGTCACCATGGTCTCCGGCCAATGAACCCAGGGGGTGTAGACGAACTGCAGCGTCTTGTCTCCCAGGGAGATACTCTCGCCGTCGTCAACCACTTGAATGCGGGCGGAATCCACCTTCAGATGGGTGGTCAGCAGATCCTCGGCCTTCTTGCTGCATAACAGCTTGGCTTCCGGATAGCGCGCCAGCACGTCCGGGATAGTGCCGGAATGGTCCTGCTCCGAGTGCTGCGAGACTACATAATCGATTCGTTCCACGTCCTGAAGCTGCTCGAGCAGTTCGTCACGCAGGGCCGGATCGGTCGTATCCAGCAGCGCCGTTCCCTCAGCCCCCCGGATTAGGTACGCATTGTAGCTTGTGCCGTCCGGCAGCGGGACCAACGAATCGAACAGCCGCCGCTCCCAGTGTACCGTGGCAATGAATTGAATGCCTTTCCGAATTTCTCTTGCATGCATGATGATCTCCTACGATAATTTTCTACTTCGATTCTTATTTTTGCTTTGTTCTTAACTCGCTGTCGCTATCGTTCCGCCCGAGGCGGATAAATTTCGTAATCGATCCCGATCCCGATTTCGATTTTTTCTCGCCCTCCCGCAGGCGCGGGATCAAGCCGCCAAGATCACCAAGGGGGGAGTTCGGCGATTGGACATCCGGGTCAAATCCTGACATCCACTCCCTAATGAAACTAATCAACCAATGATCCATCCCGCTTTGCGGTCTGGATATGCAGCTTCGCTGCGGGGGCTCCTCCTCTGCGTCCTCTGCGCCTCTGCGAGAGTCATTTCTTACTCCTTGTTTTTCTGCTGCGCCTGAACCGGAGGACATGCATGTGTTCCGTACGAACAGAACACACAGCAGTCACCCTCGTCCGGGCGAAGCATAGCACCGCATCCGCTACATTCATAAAAATACACACATCGATCGGTTGGCACACGCTCGCGCTTGCGTAACCCGCAATGAGGACAGGTAATGACCGCTTCTATGATCATCTGCTATTTCGCCGCCGGCGGACGGCCGGGATGCCAGTGGCCATGATCCGCATTCCAGTAGCGATTATTTTCTGCGTCATATTCATTGGGCTTTGGTTTTTTCGGTGTTGCTTCCGCATCTTGCTTCCCGGACTTCTTCATTTTGTGATTCATAATCAACCCGGCAAGATGCTTGATATATTTTTCAGGACCGCCTTGTTGGTAACCGGTTTTGGCGATGACAGTTTTACCATCTGATGCCAGCAAAAGTACAGTCGGAAAGCCCGGTATTCCGAATTGCTGCGCGAGTTTCTGGTTCTGTTCGGCTTCTTTTTTCGGCAGTTTCGTATTTTGTGGAAAGTCAGCGTTGAACAGAATCAGATTATCTTTGGCATACTTTTTGAAGGCATCCTTCGAGAAAACTTCCTTGTCGAGACGAATACACCATCCACACCAGTCTGAACCGGAGAAATTTACCAGAATAGGCCTCCCGGTTTTGGCGGCCTCGGTCTTCGCCTTTTCAAAATCGTCGTGCCAACCTTTCATCCCGGCCCATGCTGAATTGACTCCGAACATCAATCCGATTGCAAGCAATAGGATCGCCCGTTTAATTTTTGATTGTTTCCGCATTTTTTTCTCCTATTTTAATGGATTGGTGGTTTTTGCGAAATGCGCAAATTTGCCGCAAATCATTGTCCTGCCGACAATGATTTATACTCAAGCGAGACGCTCGAGCTACGAGAGAACAGCAAATTCTCCGCATTTCGCAATTCTCATTAATGGATTTGTTTTCATTTTTTGCTGTCCAGTTGTATTTCCATTGTTTTCACATCGTTTGTCGGCAGTTTACATACATTATTCTCGCAAATGTATGCAGTCGCCTTTTCTCCGATTTCACTTATTGAGCTTATGAACTCAAAATATTGTGCCAAGGAACGCTGGCCTTCGGCTCCGTCCGCAAGCATCAGTATTTTATTGGGGATAAAACGTTTGTGAACGGCCTTAAGCATTGCTGTGGTATCGGCGTCATCAGCTTTTCCGGCGATAATAATCTGTTTCGGCTTATCGAGATGGTAGTCGAATGCCGCCATCATCTGCGGCATGACATGCGGGGCGCTGTTCAGATTCCGGCTGAAAGCCTTGAGTGTCTTATCCGCCTTCCTGCTGTATTCTTCGTTATCCGTCATCTGCGAAAGTCGCAAAAGGTTCAATAAGCTGACAGAGTTAGGAGAGGGTTCGGCACCGTCATAGTCGTTTTTCATCCTTAAAAGAACGGTTTTATCCTTTCCGGTCGTGCTGAAATATCCACCTGAAGCTTCATCCCAGAACAATTCGTTCTGCTTATTCTGCAGAGCAATAGCCCAGGATAAATATTTGACATTGAACCCGGATTCATACAGGTCAATCAAGCCCTGAATCAGAAAAGCGTAATCATCGGCATATCCGTCTATTGCGGACTCTCCGGCTCTGTACCGGCGCAGGAGTGTACCCTTTTTTTCATCGTAGAGATTTTTTCTGATAAATTCCGCCGCTTTTTCCGCCGCCTGTAAATACACATCATCACCGAGCACTTGAAAACCGCGTGAAAAAGCGGAAATCATCAAACCGTTCCAGGCGGTAATTGACTTGTCGTCACGATGAGGACGCGGGCGTGTATTCCGAGCATTAAACAATTTCTTGCGTGCCGATTTAAGTATGGCATCAGCATCATCTTTTGTCATGGAAAACTGTTTGGCTGTTTCATTCAGGGAATGTGCGGCAAAAAGTATATTTTTATTTCTGAACTCCCCATGCGGGTCATCCTTTACATTTCCGTTTTTCTTCATTCCATAATGAAACGAGAACAGTTTGGCTTCTTTGTCCGTCAGTAATTTGGAGATTTCCTTCAGTTCCCAGACATAAAATGCGCCTTCAGCATGCTTTCCGGGACTGCCGGGGATATCGCTGTCAGCATCCTCTGCGGAATAAAGTTCACCATGCGGGCCGGTCATATCGCGGCGCACATAGTCAAGAATACCACGGGCAATATCCGCATAAAACGGGTCTCTGGTAATTTGATATGCGTCCAGGTATGTGCAAGCGAGCTGGGCCTGGTCGTAGAGCATTTTCTCGAAATGAGGCACATGCCAGCGTTCATCGACGGAATAACGGTGAAATCCGCCGCCTATATGGTCGTGCATGCCGCCTCCGGCCATCTTACGCAAGGTGAACAATGTCATATCCAGGGCATCCCGATTTCCGGTTCGGGCATAATAGCGCAACATAAAATCCGGTGCGGAAGGTCGGGGAAATTTTGGCGCGCCGCCGAAGCCGCCGTAGCGTGGATCGTAAGACGATTTAATATTTTTATATGCTTTGTCCAGCAGGGCCCTATCCAGTTCAACGGTATCCGCGGATGACACTGACGTAACTTGGCGCAGTTGCTTCAGCACGGCATCGCTGGAAGCGACAATGCCTTTTTGGTCATTTTCCCAGGACTCAGCTATTCTATTAAGGATAGTTTTGAATCCCGGGCGTCCCCATTTGTCTTCGGGCGGATAGTAAGTTCCTCCCACAAACGGCTTCAACTCAGGCGTTAACCACACACTCATAGGCCAGCCGCCCCCTCCGGTAGTCGCCTGAACATAGGTCATGTAAACTTTGTCAATATCCGGCCGTTCTTCACGGTCAACTTTAATTGAAACAAAGTTTTTATTGAGGATTTCCGCCACCTCCTCGTTCTCGAATGATTCGCGGGCCATCACATGACACCAGTGACATGTCGAATACCCCACGGAAAGGAAAATCGGCTTGTTTTCATTACGTGCCTTCGCAAACGCTTCCTCTCCCCAGGGATACCAGTCAACGGGATTATGAGCATGCTGTAGCAGATACGGGCTTTTTTCCCGCAGCAGATGATTGGTGTATTTGTGATCGTTTTCCGTCATCCCTGATTCTTTTTTCCCCTCGCTGTTTTGTTGCTTTGATTCCTTATTTTTCGCAATTGCGAACCAGCCGACAACGACAAGCGCGATCAATATACAAGCTATTCCGGCTAATGATATTTTATTCATAAAACCCATTCTCCTTACATATTCAGCAACCCGCGTCGGGGTCGGGGCTGAAACACTCGAAGGTGGTATAACTGACCCCGAACTACGAGGGCACATCCGGGCAGACGAAAGAGTGCCCGGCTTAATGTGTTGACCGCCGGACAAATGAAAATTCCACATCCGCTCTTGCAGGCTTCCCTTCCACCTCAAGTACGGGATAAGCGAGAAAGTTGATGGGCCCCGACGCGGGTAGCGGATCAACCACGATGTCGCGGCCGCGGCTCATTTCGAAACGGTTGGCCGGGTTGTGCCCGAAGTAGTAGGTGGCAAGGTTGGAGTACTTGTCACCTTCGCTTATATCAACCGGCCACCACTTGCCGTCAGCATGAAATTCAGCCCAGCAATGATAGCCATCAATTCCACCGTCATCGCGTTCCGAGGGGATACCCGCGCCAATGAAGAATCGGGCGGGGATGCCAACTGACCTGGCAAGAGCAATGAAGTAAGAATGAAAATCCGTACAGTTTCCCGTTTTAACATCACAAGCATAAACAGCGTCGCCTTTCCCCCAACCATCACCGTATTTCTGGTAGCGCATGTTGTCAATGACATGATCATAAAGCGCCCTGGCTCGAACCAGTACCTGTTTTTTGTCTTTGACTACGTCCTGTGCTATGGCGCGGAATTTGTCGTTCACCGGAGTCAGGCGGTCAGAATTCAAAAAAGAGTCCGTGGATTTTTCAATTGCGTCATATACGGATTTCTCAAGTCGCGTCACCCGAAACTTTATTTCTATGTTTTTCTTACTGTCTTCCTTCGCGAGTTCGAGAAACAGAATCCGGTTTTTACGATCAGAATCATAGAGGACGCGCTGACGGCCCGGCGCTTTAATTGAAAGAACTTCCACCGTTTGGAACTTATCCGTTTCCGGCAGCGGCAGCCACATGCGGGCTGAAGCAGTCAGTTCCGGCAGAGTGGCACGATAATTGAAATCAAATGTATCGCGATCCCGAATGACACCGAAGTGCCCCTCCGACGCCTGATCGACCGGGATGCGATGCCAGGTCTTATCCGGCTTCTGATCCCATACATAGTATGGCTGACCATTGATCTTGT
>CAZGYO010000043.1:741-960 GCA_964530455.1 uncultured Victivallales bacterium | reverse complement strand
CAGCCGTCTCGGTGACGGTCATGTCGCCGGCCTTCCCGGCGAGGAAGAAATCGACATCATACACATCGCCGCTGACATCAGCGAGGTCGACACAGGCGAACTGCACGCCGCCACCGAGATCAGACAGGTACTCCATATGCACCCTGACGAGTTTCAGTTTCAACTCCTTTTCATTGTGAGGCAGTAAGTAGTACCCGCCATCGGCCTCGGTCTTTTCGG
>CAZGYO010000043.1:0-731 GCA_964530455.1 uncultured Victivallales bacterium | reverse complement strand
GCCTCTCAATCGCAGCCGCTATCTGCTCATTGGATATTCTTTCACCATCGGCAATCCGCTCGGTCTTTTTGCTTGTGCCGCCGCCATTGTCTGCCTGCCGGTCATTGGTTCCCTGTTTTATTAAGACGTATCCAGCCAGAACCATGCCGACAAGCAGACAAACGACAGCACTTATTATCAGTTTTTTCCTGATCATTCTCATTCAGGATGCTCCGGATGCTCCGACTTCTTCGCTTTGGGATGTTCCGCCTTGTCCGCTTTGGGATGATCCGGGTGTTCTGTTTTAGTGGGCTGCTCGCTCACTTTGGTAGAGTCTGATTCCGACTTTTTCCCACCGTTGTCCCCACATCCGCTGAAGAACAGCGCGATAGTGGAGAAGACAGACAGTATTAATACACTTTTCCTGATATTTCGCTTAAACATAACATTACTCCTTCTATTCCTCTACTTGTGATCAATTAATCTTCCATAACGATTCCGTTAACGATTCTATCTCTTTTGCTATTACTTTTTCTGTTTTGTCACCTCCTGTTCCCGGTTTTGTATTTATATTCAACCCGAATCTTTGATTTTGATGCTCATTTATTGTATATGTTCAGCGAACCCCGTTCGTTCGGGGACAGTACTGTACAGTCTTCGAGTGTCTCAGCCCAGACCCCGACGTGGGTTGCCGAGTATATACTATTTATTTATCCTTTTCAATGCCTTTCATACAGTAAGACGTATAAAAA
>CAZGYO010000042.1:0-11264 GCA_964530455.1 uncultured Victivallales bacterium | reverse complement strand
GGGGGCGTCCTGCATAATATCGCGGCTGGAACCGGTCTCTATGCCGCTAAAACTCCGCGTGAACCGCGTTGGTAGCACAGGCAGGCGGCCACGGAGAGTTTTGAAATTGGCTCCCTAAAAGATCGATTTTTCATGAAATAACGGGGCTAAGCGCTGCAATGCGCTGCGTCAAGGCTTTTCTTTCTGCGCATTTTCGTCGTGCATGGAGCCTTGAGCGCCGTTTTTGAATATTATGCCGACGGCGGCGACGAGTAGCAGAGCGAGGATTATTATTCTCAGTACCTTCTTGGGCATTCTATCGGTCATATGTGCGCCCAAATAGGCTCCAAGTATAACGGTCGGTGTGAGCGTGGCAAAGACAGCCCAGTCGATGTGGCTATGCGAGAGGTGCGCGACGGACGCGGCCGCCAGAGAGAAGATTGCCACAAAATTGGTTGTGCCGATAGACAGTTTTTCAGGCATCCTGAGAAAAAGCATGAAGGCGATTACTATCAGGGACCCGGAAATACTTGTGACGCCTATGAAAAAACCCAGAACGATACCCATAATGACGGTGAGAATGAAATTCCTGCGCGAACTTTTGAATTCGACGGGTTCGGATTTGCTGACAAAGAATTTATATGCGAGAGTTATAACCGAGAGGACAATCGCCCCGGCAATTATGTTGGTGAGCCTGATCTGCTCATTTATCTGGTCCTTGTAGCTGGCGAAGACGTAGGAAAGGGGGACAGCGCTTATTGAGAGGGCGATAACTGTGGGTATATCGACGTTTTTATTTCTGTAATGTTTGATTGCACTGCTGATCATCATGAAGACACCCGCGAATCCTATTGTGCCTACAGCCGTCGGACCCGGAATACCCAGCAGGATCAGGCCGGGGGTTCCGATAAGGCCTTTCCCGATCGAGGTCATTCCGACAACCCAGCCCAGCACCAGACCGAATATTCCCACATATACAAGTGTCAGAGAAGCGTCCATTTGATCTTTCCATTGTTTTGCGGTGGAAACCCCAACAATAAATCAATGTGGGATAAAAACAAGAAAATACCTGAAAAAGCGGGAAGTCCGGTCTTATTATTCAGTGAACCACTTTTGAAATTGGCTTTCTGCTTTCAGGCAACAGGCCCGAAGATCAGCATTTCGTAGATCTGCATCTCCATCAGCTGCATTACCAGGATGAGAGTCACGACGGATGTTATGGTGAATATCACACTTGAATACATGGTGTAAGCTCCTTCTCCTTCTGTTGGTTGATTCAGCTGTCTTTATTCTGGAAGAAGACGCGGTCACCCGCATTGATCTTCTTGTTTTTCAGGTCCGGCACGACATCGGCGATTGCACAGTTATCGTTCACCTGAATCACTTTGATCTTGGCGATGTATTCGCCCTTGCGAGCAACGTGCATGACTTCGTCCTTAGGAAGTGGAACGGTGATCTCGTGCGGTTTATCCTTGCTGCCGACGACCATCTTGTTGTCGCTGCCGAGGTTGATTACGACGAAATCCCATTTGTCGTTGACTTCAAGGACTTCGCCTTCGAGTCTTTTGACCAGTTCTTGCTTACCGCTTATTTCTTCCCGGGATCTGGGGTCAGTGAATTCCCTCAGCCTCGCTTTCAGCGCCAGTTTTTCATCCTCCAGTTTGCCTATTTTAGCCTCGGCCTGGGTAAGCCTTTCAGTAGTGGCTGCAAGCTGTTCGCGAGTCAGGCGCAGATCCTTTTTCATCTGTTCGAACTCCTCTTTGACGGCTCTGACACCGTCTTCAGCGGAACGCAGAGCGGATGAATAGTCGTCACCGTCCAGCGAGGGGCTGCTCACGTCAAGGATCGAGCAGATGCTTCTGATATGCCGCGCGTAGGTGTCCGAACGCTGTTTCAGCGCCTTTACTTTCGAATCGAATTCTCCGAGTGGCGTGGAATAGTTGTCCAGATCCTTCAGCGCGTCGGCGTTAAGTGTGAAACCGCCGATAGCCGATGCGGAATCAATAAACTGTTGCACAAGCGCGTTGTCACGATTGTTGACCTTGCTGACAAGCTCGAGCAACGCTGTTTTTTTGGGGTTGTAGGTCTCGATCTTATGGAATTCGCCAGCCGCATAGTTTTCCTGTTCGGGAAGCTCAAGAGTCTCGGCTATGTTCTGAAGAGTCAGACCGAGGGTGTCGCGCTGCGCTTTGATGTTATCTGCCTGCGTCTCAAATTTCTTCAGCAGATTCGGAAGATTCGCGTAGTTGGTGTGGTATAGGGATTTGTTTTCGTTGCCCGCCACGTAGCCCTTGTCGGTCTTCGTGGGGTCAACAATCTTGATGTCCGGGTCAAGGCTCTCAGCAAAGTTCGTGTCGCTCTCCGAGTCCAGAGTCTTGGCAACCTCGTTGATGCTTTCGGCCATCTTGTCCCCGCGTCTGCGTAGCTGCTCCCTTTTTTTGAACAGCATGGAGCCAAAAATAACGGCCACAATTGCGAGAACCAGGATAAGTATGCTTACGGTGCGGTTAAAAGTACCCATGATCGCTCTCCTGCACTTTATCAGTTTTTGTTTACAGTTTTAAACGGAACATTTTAGTCCAGAAAAACCAGTCTATAACCAGATCCAGACTGATACAACGGACAAAATAAACTCTTTATGTGATAAAGTCAAATTGAAAAAGATAAAATATACCCTAGTTTTTTTCTGACGCGCACGCAAATCAGTGACATTAGCCACAAAAACGGCAGTAACCCAGGCTGAAAAAAGCAGTTGTCGTAGCGCTGAATAACTTGGCGTCCGCACCGCGCCGGCTTCCTGAAACAGCCGGGCTGGAATCCTGAAAAGTCGAAAATTTTCAGGCGAAAACTCGCAATATTCTAGACTTGAACGACTCCATTTTAAGCGGGATGATGAGGCTAAATCCAGCATGTTTTGCAAAGTGGAATGTTCTTTTCACAAAGATGTTCTATATTAGGTGGGCAGGTTTAAATGAGACAGCTCATGTTTGACCGGGCGGGTTTGTTGTTTTTCTTCGCGCCGGATGGACATCACGGCAGTCTCCGGTACTTGGGCAGGAAATTGAGATAAAGCAGTTATGGAATACAGCGCAAGCAGAAAAAAAGACTACATAGCCGTATTGGCTGTTTTTTTATTTGTCCTGATCTTCGCGGGCGAAGTGATTTTTGTGCTTCTGCTGTCACGGCAGCTTGATTCTCCGGAGTTCTGGGAGAAGGAAGTCTCGCGCGAAGAGATGCTGGAGCTTGAGGATGTGCTGAGAGCGGACATTTTAAAGCTTAAGAGGGAGGATGAGATTCCCGCCCCGGTGGTTTCAGAGGCTGAATTGATGGGTTTGTGTCTCAACGAACTGGCCGACTATCTCCGGGAATACCGTTCCGCCATGACCGGAAAGCAGGTGGGACAGGTGTATTCCAGGCTGCTTTCTATAGAGGAAATATACGATACGCGCTGGAAGAAGTCCCTGACATGCGAGGAACGCGAGGACTATGACATCGACGGGTTCCTTGAGATTTGCGTTGAAGGAGTGAATGAAGAAGCCGCCGGCGGAAAGGCTTTGGAAGAAGGACGGATATACGATGAATAAGGAAAAGGTCGGGGAAATACTGCTGAGCGCCCGGAGCGTCAATGTCGCGGTTGTCGGCGATATGATGCTGGATGTCTATATATGGGGAAGAACAAGCAGAATATCACAGGAAGCGCCGGTCCCGGTTGTGCAGGTGGACCGCCGGAGCGAAAGCCCCGGCGGCGCCTCGAACGTCATGCGCAACATCACGACTCTCGGAGGCGGGGCAAAAGCCTTCGGGATACTCGGTGGAGACTCTAACGGTGGCCTGCTCCGTTCGCGACTCGACGATTACGGAGTCGATACCGTGTCGCTGAGGACCTGCGCTGATAGAACCACGACTGAGAAACAGCGGATTATATCCGGCGGGCAGCAGTTGCTCCGCGTGGACTACGATGTGCTCGACGCCGTTAGCGCCGATCTGCGCTCTCAGGTTGCAGATGATATTTCAAAAGCGTTGCGCTCAGGCGCTGTGCAGGCTGTCGTGATGGAGGATTATGCAAAAGGTTTTTTTGACGAATGCATGATACGCAAGATTGCCGTTTCGGCCCGGGATGCGGGCGCTGTAGCGGCCCTGGACCCCCATCCTAGCCGCCCCGTTGAACTTGACGGATTGACCCTCGCCACTCCGAACCTTTCGGAGGCTTTCAGCCTGGCCGGGCTCTATCCTCCCGCTGAGAGTCGGGGGGAAAAGTTCGAGAAGGCCCTGAACGAGGTGGCGGCGAAGCTTTTCTCCATGTGGAAAGTGGAGATTCTTCTTATAACTTTGGGCGCGCAGGGCATGGCTCTGTTCGAAAACGGGAAACGCAGCGCGGTGATCCCCACACGGGCCATTGAAGTCTTCGATGTTTCCGGCGCGGGCGACACTGTCATCGCCGCTTTCACGCTTGCGCTCGCGGCCGGCGCCGGGGCGCGTGACGCAGCGGAGATTGCGAACCACGCAGCCGGGATCGTCGTCGGCAAGGTAGGAACGGTATCGGTTAGCGCCGGGGAGTTGCTTGAAAGCTTCGACAGACAGGCCCTTTGACCAGGCCGTTCAAACAGGGACAAGCAGTCTGAAGAGAATATTTTATGAAATCGATAATAATTATTCCGGCACGCTATTCAAGTACTCGTTTTCCGGGAAAAGTGATTGCCGAGCTTCTGGGCAAGACTGTAATCCAGAGGGTCTATGAAAAGGCTTCCGGCTCGGGGGCGGACAGGGTTCTTGTAGCTACGGATTCCGAGAAAGTGCTTAAGACAGTCGAATCTTTCGGCGCCGAGTGCGTCATGACCTCCGCGAGTCATGTTTCCGGCTCGGACCGTGTATGGGAAGCCTACGAAAAAAGCGGCTCTGATGCCGATCTAATAGTCAATCTCCAGGGAGATGAGCCGCTCCTGCCTTCAGCAGTCATTGATTCCCTTCTCGATGCCATGCGGGGAGGCGATACCGATATTGCAACAGTGGCTGTTCCGGTTTCGCGCGGAGAATTTTCAGAGGATGCGAACGCCGTGAAGGTGGTCCTTGGCCGGAACGCTCGCGCCCTCTATTTCAGCAGGGCCGGAATCCCCTTCCTGAGGGACGGGGGGAAGGATGCCCCCATGCTGCTGCACTGGGGGATATACGCATATACCCGGGATTCTCTAAAGAGATTTGTCTCATTTTCCCCGTCCAGGCTTGAAAACTGTGAAAAACTGGAGCAACTTCGTGCATTGGAAAACGGCATGGAGATACGTGTTGTGACGAGCGCGGAGAAGACTGTCGGGATCGACACTCCCGAGGACTTTGAAGTCGTCAGAAAAATACTTGCTGAACAAGAAGAAACTGATTAACAGGCGAAAGATATTATTTATGCGGAGATTCAAAATCGCTGAAGACCTCGAGGTCGGCGGAAGGATGATTCTGATAGCGGGCCCCTGTGTTATTGAAGGCCCGGATATCGCTCTCGAAACGGCCGCATTCCTGTCGGATCTGGCCGGACGCCTGAACCTGGGATACGTGTTCAAAGCCTCCTACGACAAGGCAAACAGGAGTTCGGGTGGATCGTTCCGCGGGCCCGGAGCCGATAAGGGACTGGAGATTCTGGCTGATATAAGGGAAAAACTGGGTGTGCCGGTATTGACCGATGTGCATGAATGCGCTCAGGTCGAGCGCGCCGCGGAAGTGGTGGATATTCTCCAGATACCCGCATTTCTCTGCCGCCAGACGGATCTCCTGCTTGCCGCGGCAAGTACCGGCAAGCCGGTAAATGTGAAAAAAGGCCAGTTCATGGCTCCGCGGAACATGCTCGGCGCTGTCGAGAAGATACGGGACGCGGGCAATGAAAAGGTTATGGTGACAGAACGTGGCACATCTTTCGGATACAACAACCTGGTGGTGGACATGCGTTCTCTTGCGATACTGAGGGAAATGGATGTGCCGGTTGTTTTCGACGCAACACATTCCGTACAGTTGCCGGGATGCAGGGGAAACGCATCCGGCGGACAGCGTGAATATGTGCTGCCGCTCGCCTGCGCGGCAGCAGCAGCAGGCATAGACGCGTTGTTCCTGGAGGTCCATCCCCGTCCCGACAAGGCATTGTCCGACGGGCCTAACTCGCTTGATTTTAATATGGCTGAAAAGGTACTGGGAAGGGTGCTTGAACATCATGAGTCGGAGTATAAACACAGACAGGATAAAGGCAATAGTCCTTGACGTAGACGGTATCTTGACAGACGGCAGTCTTTTTTACCCCGGGGATGCTTCCGAGATAAAGTCGTTTCACGTCAGGGACGGGCACGGGATAAAACTGGCCGCGAGAGCCGGGCTGAAAGTCGGCATTCTCTCCGGGCGCTCGGCCGAAGCAAACGTCCGCAGAGCCAGGGAACTCTGCATGGATTTCGTTTACGAGGGGGAAAAAAACAAAAAGGAGGCTTTTGGGAAACTGCTTCGGGAGCAGCGCCTGAAGGCCGCGGAATGCGTCTATATGGGCGACGATATCGTCGACATACCGGTTTTTAAACTGGCGGGAATTGCAGTGACCGTCCGTGACGCCCCGGAATACCTGGACGAATTCTGCGATATCCGCACGAAACTTTCCGGCGGCCGCGGCGCCGTGCGGGAACTGATAGACTGGCTGCTGAAGGAGCAGGGCAAATGGGACGATATAATGTCACGTTATCTGGACTGATAATTTTCCTGTTTCTGTTTCCGCCGTTTTCCGATCTTGTGAAGGCGCAGGAACACGAACAGGAAGAGGGATTCGAGATCTATGGATTTACCATCCCTGGATACAACAGCGAGACCGGGAAACTTGAATACGTGATCCGCGGGAAGAAAGCGGAGAAGCTGGGCGTTATGGTGAATTTGGAGGATGTGAGGATAGACTGGGTGGAAGGAGAAATTTCGGCGGTCAAAGCGGTTGTCTTTACGCCATCGGCCGTATATAATTATGCGACGAAGGAAATCAAAGGAGAAAAGCAGATACATTACCGTTCACCGGAGATGGATGTGGACGGGGTCGGTTTCGATATTGACCAGGATGCGCAGCTGTTGCATATAAGAAGCTGCGCCAAAGTAAAACTGAAGCAATCCATAGGCGCCGAACGCGGTATTTCCGCTGAGATCCCGGAGGAGAAGAAGTCTTCCCCCCGAACAGACGCCGGATTGGAGAACTCGATAGACAAGGAAGAAAAATGACCTTTATAAAACAATATACAGCGATAATTCTGTTTCTGACTTTGATTTCGGCGGTGGAAGCCCAGGGCCTGTCTTTTCTTAAACCGACGGGAAAAGGCTCTGAACGGGCCCGCGACATACCGACGGTTATCACATCCGATTCGATGGACATTGACGTGGTAAAAAATACGGCGAGTTTCAAGGGAAATGTTAAAGTCGAGGACCAGGAACTTACCATAACCTGCCACATTATGACTATTTATTTCGAAGAGGCCGGGAAAAAGGATGGCGCCGTGGATGCCGACGAAGGCGGAAACGGAGATGAACCCGAGGCGGAAGGCGAAGGAGATGTTTCAGCGCCGGATACAGCCTCCTCAAGAAGGATTACCAGTATTGTCTGCGAGGGCGATGTTGTTATAACCAGAAAACCGCCGGAGGGAAGCAAGGACAAGGAGGACGTCCAAAAGGCCCTTGCCGGTAAAGCGAACTACAATGTTCTGGAGGGCAAAATCACAATGACCGACGACCCCATGCTTGTGCGCAATGAGGAAGTCCTTAAAGCTACGATAATCTACTACTATACCGAAACGGGGAAGGCCAGCGCCCGGGGAGACGTAGAATTAAAATTGAGATCCGAACTTTCAACGGATGATTCCGTAGAGGGGGCCGAGTGAATAACGAGGAGAGGAACCCCGAATCACTTCTGGAAGCTTCAAACCTTGTGAAAGCTTACCATGGCAAAAGGGTCGTGGACCAGGTGAACTTGAACGTCCGCACCAGAGAAGTAGTCGGGCTTCTCGGTCCGAACGGCGCGGGCAAGACTACCTCCTTCTACATGATAATGGGGCTGATAAGGCCTGATTCCGGGAATATAAGTTTCCTGGGAAGAGATATTTCCTCCTACCCCATGTACAAACGGGCAAGGCTTGGCATGGGTTACCTGTCGCAGGAACCATCAATATTCAGGAAACTTACGGTCAAAGAGAACATAATGGCGATACTGGAGACTCTGGACATGCCTTCCCGGGACCGGAAAAAAAGGCTTGCGGAACTCCTGGACGAACTGGAACTGACCCCTCTGGCAAACCAGAAGGCGATGACCTTGAGCGGCGGCGAGCGCAGAAGGCTTGAAATAACCCGTGCGCTTGTCACCAACCCTTCGTTCATAATGCTCGATGAACCCTTCAGCGGAGTGGATCCTATAGCGGTATACGATGTTCAGCAGATTATTTCTCAGTTGAAGGAAAGGGGGCTCGGCATACTTATAACCGATCACAATGTTCGCGAGACTCTGGCATGCGTGGACCGTGCGTATCTGATGTGCGAGGGCAGGATATTTGTGGAGGGGGACAGCGATTATCTCGTTAGAGACGAAAAGGCAAGAGAGCTTTATCTCGGACCGAAATTTACAATGTGAAAGTGCCGGTGCCGATATCGGCGGCCGGCGGATTAACGGAGGATAATTATGGATATCATAATCAGCGGCAGACACGTCTCTGTCACCGATGCAATCAGAGAACACGCGGAAGAAAAGCTCGGACCCGTCGTAGAAAGCTATCCCAAGATAACAAGCGCCAGGCTTGTACTTGATGTACAGAAAAACAGGCAGGAAGCCGAGGTTATCATCCACGGTAAAAACCTGGAGGTGGAGGCGCGCGCCGAATCATACGACATGTACGAATCCATAGACAAAGCCGTGGACAAGGCCGACAAGCAACTTAAAAAGCATTTCGACAAACTCCAGGACCACCACAAGAAAAAGGCGGGCCGGGACTTTCCCGAATTCGAGGACGAGGAGGATAACTCAGAACTTTAACCCCGTTATTTCATGAAAAATAGATATTTTAGGGTTAATGGCCTGTTTATTAACAGGTTATATGAATTTTTAACCCGGACGGCAAAGCCGTGCTCAGGGCCGTCGTGGCTTTGTGAAATATACGGGTTAAGTCAAACAAGGATATGAGAGCATGGCGAAGTCTCGATCGCTGACAATAGAGCAGTTTTTCCAGGATAACGAGGAAAATCTCGGGCTGAGATGGATCTCCGGGAAGAAGGGGGGGCAACGGCTCATCAGGGAAGGCTCGGTCTCTCGTCCGGGACTGGCTCTTACCGGTTTTTTTGACTATTTCCCGGAAAAACGCATACAGATCATGGGAATGGCGGAGACGTCCTATCTGGAATCTTTGGACGAGGGCAAACGCGAGGAGTCAATGTTCAGGTTTATGGAGGAGGATTTTCCGTGCATGATATATGCAAGGAACCTTGTTCCCGGCTCCGCGTGTGCTGCGCATGTCAAATGACAGGTCTATACCGGTCTTCATATCGCCGCTGGTTACCTACAACGTGGCGAACGCTGTTACGATCTATCTGGAATACGAACTGGCAATGTCCGTTCTGGTATCCGGCGGGCTTGTGGATATAGAGGGAATGGGGGTTTTCATCCGCGGGGAGAGCGGTTCTGGAAAAAGCGAATGTATCCTTTCTCTTCTGCGTCGCGGCCATGCGCTGGTTTCCGACGACACGGTGAATGTCAAGCGGATAAGCGGCGGCGGGCGTCTTGTGGGGACGGCCGGTCGCGAGGAGCTTATGGGTTATCTTGAGATTCGCGGCCTGGGCCCGATAAATATAGTCAGACTTTTCGGCGCGCAGTCGTTCAGGCATGAAAAGGATATAGACCTGGTCATGACATTGAAGCCCTGGGAGGATGTTGGATATATCGACAGGTCCGGCCTGGAACACGAGAACTACCGCATCCTCGGCGTTGACCTGCCTCATGTAACCATTCCTGTCGCTCCCGGACGCGAGACCGTGAACCTGGTCGAAGTCGCCGCGCAGGAATTCAGAATGAGAGGATTCGGCGTCCATTCCGGAAAAGAACTTGACGAGGCAATAGTGCGCTCAATGCGCGGGTTTCCGGCCTCTTGAAGCTGAATCTCAGTTGAAGCCGAAAAGAAGGGTGAATTATGGAGAATGATGTTCAAAAACCTGTCATAAAGAGGATAGGCGGCTATCTGTACAGGCTTGTACCCATCTCCGACGGCACCGGGAAAATAATTTCTCATGCGCTGAGTCCGCTTATGGTGGAATTCCGTCTCCGCGACCTTACCCAGGTAGTTGTGGGCGCAGCCGTCCTTTCCGTTCCCGTGGCATTCACCGAGGAGACCTGGAAGCTGGGGGAAGAACTTCCTTTGACGAACGTCCTGGCTCTCGCGGGGATTTCGCTGCTGTTTATCGCGCTTTACGTATATTTCAACTACTACAGGTACCAACTGGGAGGAAACGTCCCGGAATGCCTCAAACGTGTCTTTGCCACTTACATATGTTCTTTCATCGTCGTTGCGATAATTCTCACTATCATACAGAAATGCCCATGGGGCGCAGACAATATCCTTGCCGTCAAAAGAATAATCATAGTAACCTTTCCCGCATCTATGAGCGCGGCCATTAGTGATACAATAAAATAACGCGGAATCGATTGACGATGCGGACGGATTCAGCGTCGCTTCTTGAGAGGGCCCGGCTCGACTTCACTCAAAGTGATGTCGTTCCCTTGTGCCGTTGCTTTGAGCGCGCGGACCGACCCGTCGCGGCAGCTCAGGAAAAGTTTCCCGTTCGCGGCCGCCAGGCCATCGAAGACCGGCGCGGCATCAAGCTTGCGGTCTCCGGTTTTTTCTCCGGATCTCTTATCGAAAACCAGCAGCCATCCGCCAAGACGGCCTTCGAATGAGGCCAGGGGATCGTTGACCGGTATCTTGTCGGGAACGCCTGCTGCATAGCCCCGTTATTTCATTCCATTACGAAGCCAGAGCGGTGCGGATGCGAAGCTCTTCACCTAAAAAGGCAGTTGCCGCAGCATGCCGTGGATTCCTCAGCTGTTGCAATAGCTGACAGCCTGTGCGCGCGTTAAAACGCAAATGATGTAGGCAAGATAGAAAAGCAGGAGAAAAATTCCGGTTTTTCTGCCCAGTCTGCCGTAGAGCAGGCCGAGGGTGAAAACGACCGCACCGAGAGTCAGCGCGACGGGCATATCGAAAGGGATGAGGAGAGGGTCTCTGAACTTGAGAGGAGATATTAGCGAGGACGAC
>CAZGYO010000041.1:0-11295 GCA_964530455.1 uncultured Victivallales bacterium | reverse complement strand
TATTGGGGTCGAGTTCCTCGTCTCCGGCGCTTAGAAACCCCATCATCCTGAAAAAATCCCCCAGTCCGCGCAGTGACTCCGTGTCGAAATCGGAAGCGCTGTGGCAGAGCCCCGCCCAGTTGGAATATATTTCGCTTTCGCTGTCGGTCTCGTAGCACTGGCAGTGCAGATCGATCAGAGACCTGAAAAGATGCAGTTTTGATGAGGACATATTCCTGCACAGTCCGGCCCTTTTGGCCCTGACACGCAGAACGCCCTGTATCTGGTGGGCCCTTTTTCTGAGCCCGTTATCGGGGTTCTCCTGCAGCCGCGAGACAAGCGAGGCAATCCTGGGGCCGATCCTCAAAAGCTCCAGCATCGCGGCATCCGAAACCCGCGGATCCTCGTCGCCCAGCAGATTTATCAGCGACCTGATGCGGCGGGAATTGTTTTTTCTCTCTTCAGTCTTCTGTCTGTTCATCGCTGTTCTTCTCCGGGAAAATGCCCTGCAACGCATTTCGCGCGATTTCTTTGGTGTCCTCCGGGAAAGACCCGCGGATAATCCAGTTGAGAAAGCCCGGGTTGTCCGCGGCAAGTCCTTCAAGCTCAATCCCCGAATTCCTTCCGAATCCCACGACAGCCTTTTCGCCGCGCCATCGGAAGCGCCCGGTCCTGTCGATCCAGCTCGGGTCCCGGAAGGAGCAGAAGGAGTCGAGTTCCACTATTCCATCGGGAAGATCCTCATATTTCTTCAGTTGTCCTTTCAGCACTTCCATTGTTGCCATAACATCCGCCTCCGAACTGTGCGCGTCATCGAGGCTTTTTCCGCAGTAAAACTCCAGCGCGGCCGCAAGTGTGCGGGGTTCCTTTTTGTGAAAGATCGCCTGTGCATCTATAACGCGGCTTTTATGGTAATCGAACCGGAGCCCGGCGCGTTTGAACTCCTCGGCAAGAAGCGGGAGGTCAAAGCGGTTGATGTTGAACCCGGCAAAGTCGCAGCCTTCTATGAAACGCATCAGCGAAGATGCCACCGCACCGAAGTTCGGCTCGCCCGCGACCTCGTCGTTTGTAATTCCGTGTATCTTCGAAGCTTCAGGAGGAATCGGCATCTCCGGGTTCAGGCGTCTGGTGCGAACTTCCAGACTTCCGTCCGCGCTGAGTTTCGCCACGCAGATCTCGACTATCCTGTCAACCTGAATATTGGTTCCCGTGGTCTCAAGATCGAAAAAAGCTATATCCCTGTCGTATTCCAGGGGCAGTTCAAATTTATCCATAATGTTCCTCTTTCGATTCATTCAGTTCCGGGTTAATCGCGCCACCGCTTATAACCAAACGCATAGCGTCAGTAATCCCCATTTCAAGGAAAACGCAGTCTTTCCTGGGAATAAAGAGCAGAAACCCGCTTGTCGGATTCGGGGTAGTGGGCAGAAACACGCTTATCAATTCCTCGCCGATCTGTCTGCCTATCTCCCAACTGCCCTTGTTCCTGTTTGTAAGAAATCCGATAACATATATGCCTTTTCTGGGATACTCGAAGAGCACCACCTCCCGGAACATTCCGCCGCCCGGAGACCTGAAAGCCTCGACTATCTGGTGGCATGTTTTATAAACGGTCTTTATCAGGGGCAGACGCATCATTATCAGGTCGCCAAAATGGATCAGCTTGTTTGTCAGCGTGTACTTTGCGAGTTCCCCGATGAAAAATAGGATTACAAGTATAAATATCAGAGCCATCAGCCTGATATATATATCAAACCAGAACTCTTCCTTTATAACGCTGAGAAAAGGTATCCATCTAAGGATCCTCTCCTCGCTCGCCCAGTTGGTCATCAGGGCAACAAGGCCTGTTATTATCCAGACCGTGACAACTACCGGCACGAGTATGAACACGCCGGCAAGCACCCGGTTTCTTGCCAGGGAAAATATCCAGGATATACCTTTACGCCTTCTAAACTTGTCCATTTCCATCCTCCCGCGATATTTTCACTTTAAGTATTTTTCTTCTGTCGGCTTTGAGTATTTCGACCACTGTGTTTCCGCCTATGATCAGTTTTTCTCCAGGTAACGGTATTCTTCCCGACTCCCCGCAGATAAACCCGCCGATGGTATCGACGTCTTCCTGTCCGCTCAGTTTCAAATCCATTGTCTCGTTCACATCGCTTACCAGTGTACGCGCATCGAAGATAGCTTCTTCCGGAGACAGCAGGACATACATCGGGGTTCCATCTTCATGGACATCGTATTCATCGCGTATCTCGCCTACTATTTCTTCTATCATGTCTTCCAGCGTGACGATCCCGGCGGTCCCGCCGTATTCATCTATTACGACGGCAAAATGGTTCCTGTTTTTCTTGACTTCCTCGAGAAGGTCCGCGACCATTTTGGTTTCGGGAATAAATATAGGTCTATGAGACATTTTCTCCAGCTCCCGCCCCTGTATTTCCGCGGAGTTCAGGAAGTCTTTGGCATAGAGAATTCCGCTGATATCGTCGATGTTGTCTCTGAAGACCGGGATGCGGCTGTGCCCGGTCTCGATGAAAAACTCCATGGCCTTGTCGATCCCGGCGTCCTGCGGCAGAGCTTTTATATCCACACGCGGGGTCATTATTTCGCGGACAAAGGTGTCGTCCAGTTCGAATATACCGCGGATCATGCGTTTTTCGTCCTCCTCAATGTGCGCCGCGCCGTTCCCGGGTTCATCATCCTCCTTGAGCAAAGACATTATCTCATCCTCCGTAGTCGCCTTGGCCTTCGCGTCGTTATCGACCTCATTTCTATCCATTCCGCCGCGGATCATTTCAGGGAGTCGAACAAAAGGGAAAAACAATGTCATGCCAAGCTTGTCTATCACCGGCATACATACTCTGAGAAATCGGATATCACCCTTCAGGAGAAGGTAAAACGATGCCGATTCAAGCAAGACCACCACGGCGGAAGTGGACGCGCCGGCAATCAGCACCTTCATCCAGCCGCTTTCAGGCGCAGGCCATATACGCCATGCCAGGCGGTACAGCAGAACCGCAATAAACGCCACGCCGCAGGAGAGGAGGAACCTGAATACGGTATTGTGTCTCGCGCGGTTCTCGAGCCATTCCTCGGCTTTTTCGGCAAGCGCGGGTTTTTCCTCCTCCATCCTCCTGACTCTTCCGCCGCTGAGCCCGGCCAGCGCATTCCACGCTGCGCTTACGCAGAGTGAAAAGAGAAGGAGCGCCGCAAGTATCGCATATTCATATTCCATAGACCGTCAGTCTTTCTTTTTTTCGGCTTTGCCGTCGTCCTCGGGGAGACTGTCCGGGAATATCGATTTGAAATCGAAATCCCCGCCGAGTTCCCGAAGAAGTCTTTTTTCTTTTTCCCGCATCTCAGCGCGCGGTTCAGGATCGAGATCATCCTCACCGGATATGTGCAGGATTCCATGTACAATATACAGGGCCAGTTCATCCGCAAGTTCCATGCCGGGAGTTTCCCGGCATCTGCGCACTGCCGCATCGGGGCATATCAGCACTTCGGCGACGGTGTCTCCGGAATTGGGCCGGCAGTCCCCGCGGTAGTCAAAGGCCATGACGTCGGTCAGATAGTCATGGCCGAGAAAATCCCTGTTGATTCTCCGCATTGTCCTCGGTCCGATAAAGCTAATTGAAAACACATCGGAATCTCCAAGCCGCAGCCCGGAGAGTTCAAGGGTTCTTTGCACCATTTTGCGGAGTTCCGTCAGTCTTGGCGCCCGCAACTTTTTTTGTTTCTTTGAAAAGGTCAATTTCATCTTCGTCTTCATCTTTGGGATATGCAATCCTGCCGTGCAGCATGGTTGAAAGTGTCTTCGCGAAACTTTTCCTTACTTTCGCAAGTTCCCCGAATGTGATATCCGCGCAGTCAAGCTGTCCGTCCCTTATTCTCTTGCGTAAGATCTCCCATACAAGCGCGTCGATCTTCGCGGGTGTCGGTTTCTGAAGCGAACGGGATGCCGCCTCGCAAGCATCGGCCAGGCTGACAAGCACGACCTCCTTTTCCCGGGGCAGAGGGCCTGGATAACGGTAGTCGTTTTCGCTTACCGATACGTCGCTGTCACCGTTTTCTTCCGCCATTTTGTAAAAGTAATACATAAGGTCGGTGCCGTGATGCTGTTCAATGCAGTCCCTGATAACCTTGCGCAGTTTGTTCTTTATCGCCATGTCCACCCCGTCCTTTACATGGTTGATGATGATAAGCGAACTCATCTTCGGATTCAAGTCGTTGTGTTTGCTCAGTTCCGGCCCGCAATTCTCCACAAAATACTCGGGTTTACTGAGTTTTCCGATGTCGTGGAACAGGGCGCATACCCTGGCCCTTATGGGGCTCGCGCCTATTTCGTGCGCGGCCTGCTCGGACAAAGTTGACACCACAAGGCTGTGGTGGTACGTGCCGGGGGCTTCAAGCTGAAGCCTCTTCAGCAGAGGGTGGTTGTAATCGGAAAAAAGCAGAAGGCTCATGTCCGTGCTCACCTGGAAAAGCGATTCGAGAACGAAAAGCAGTGCAAGGGCCAGACCGGCGGTGACTATGCCGTTTGCTGCTGCAAGGCCCGAAGCGAGCATAATTTCGCGGGTGGCATCCGCTATGCCGTCGCGAATGCTCCACAGGCGCAGAGCCTCCATTACGGGAAGAGTAAGGATAACCGCAAGAGCTGTCCTCAGGTAGTATGCCCTGTGGTTAGGTGCGTGTCTTACCGCGAAACCGGCCATGCAACTGAGAACCATGCCGCTCAAAACAACGTGGAAGGATCCGTCGAGCTGCAAGGCAGCTATAAGCGAAACGAACAGTCCGGCATACAAACCGGCACGCAAGCCGACCAGCACGGAAAGGAGAACCGGGGCAAGCGCCAGCGGAAGTACTGCCGGAATCAGTCTCGGAGAAAGACTGAAGACAGGCTCAAAAGAGTAGAAGCCCTTTATCGCAAGCAAGTTGGCCAGAAGCGATATCATAAGCACCGTGCCGGTAATTCCCAGTTTCTGGTTGCTTCTCATAACCTCCGGGTGGATGTGATGGATATAGATTCCTGTAAGTATCATCAAGAGCAGGCATATAAGAGAAGACTCAATAAACTTGTTTTTCAGGTCCGCCGCCTGGCTGAGTTTTTCCTCCTTCCCCTTGTAGCACTCGTAGCGGATTCTGTCCTGCTTGCTCACAGTATCCCCCTTGGCTATTATAAGGTCCCCCTCCTTCACATCCACCTCGACCGGAGCGATGTTTTCGGAGGCCTGCATTCTGTTCGCCGATGTTTTTTCCGCGTCGAAGACGAGATTGCTTTTGATTATGGAACTGAACAGTGGGTAGAGTGTGCGCCGGACAAGAAAACGGTTCTGTGGAGAGAAATTCTGGGAGACGGCATCGGAAACATTAAGGGCCGCTTCGGACGGAGTCTGAATATTCCTGTACGGCCTCGGGTCGCGCAAGCGGCCCTCGCTGTCGATTATCCTTATTCTTGCCGCCCTGTTCGCCTGCCTCTCGCTTGGAGAATAAACCCCTTTCTGCAGGACATCGCCCAGTTGCTCCATGAAAAACTCTTTCTTGGAGGGAGTGTGCAGAAAGGCCTGAAGAAGTTTCAGAGATTCCCGGCTCATGCCGGCGACGATCGCCGAGGCCGCATTGTCTGAGGAAGCTTTGTACTTCTCTTTTTTCTTTTCCGCCAGAACTCGTTTGGCTATCTCCGTGAAAAAAGACCCCACCTCTCTCATAACCCCTTCGTTGATCGACTGGTCAAGCCGGTAAATCGCCGGTTCCGCATCCCTTGCCTTCACCCGGAGTTCCGCGGTTTTTTCCTCGTCCACATACGAAAATGGAAAGTCCGCGTATACGGAGTAAGCCGCCTGTCTGTCTTCCAGAACGATATGATCCGCCACGCTTCTTTTCGGCACTACAAGCACCCCGACGCAGACGCACCAGAGAAGTACAAGCAACGCAAGACCCAGTATCTTGGATCTATCGGCGAAACCGCTGAACGTTTTCTCAGGCGTGAGCCTGCTTTTCGAACTCAGCATGCCCTTCTTCTGGAACTTCCGCCTGCGAAACCAATTCCTGAAAAATTCTATTGTTTTACCAAACAGCTTCATCTGGGGTTTCCCGGACGGCTTTTGTTTTTGCCGCCGCCTTGCTTTCTTTCGTTTTCATACGCGTTGATTATCTTTTCCACGAGGCTGTGCCTGACGACGTCCTTCACTGTAAAACTGCAGAAGGATATCTCCGGAATATGTCCCAGCACGCGTTTCGCGCTGAGGAGGCCTGACTCGTCGCCGAACTCGAGATCAGTCTGTGACGGGTCACCGGTCACAACGCAGTTCGAGTCGAATCCAAGCCGGGTCAGAAACATCAGCATCTGGTCGACGCTTGCGTTCTGCGCCTCGTCCAGAATCACGAACGCATTGTTCAGGGTCCTGCCGCGCATGAATGCGAGCGGCGCCACCTCTATGATGTTTTTTTCAATAAGTTCCCTGGCCTGTTCAAACTCCAGCATGTCGTAGAGGGCATCGTATAGAGGACGCAGATAGGGAAGAATCTTCTCCTGCAGGTTCCCCGGAAGAAAACCCAGATTCTCACCCGCCTCCCTGGCCGGCCGGGTCAGGATCAGCCGGCTGCATCTGCCGGCAAGATATTCGGAGACTGCCATTGCCATCGCAATATACGTCTTTCCGGTGCCGGCAGGGCCTATCCCGAAAACTATATCCTTATCGCGAATCTCATTTATATAGTTGAATTGCGCGGCGTTGCGGGCCGCCACGTCAGGCTTGCCGTGCCCTACATGTATCCTCTCGGAATAGAAGTCCTTTACCTGTTGCTCGTTGTGGTTGCGATAGGCTTCCAGCAGGGAGTCGAAATCATGCTGGGCAAGAGGAAAGCCCTCCTCCTTGTACAGCTTGATGACCTCGTCGATGAAAGAAGCGACACGCGAAAGAGAATCAGGGGAATCGGAACTGAATTTGACCCACAGATCCCTGGCTACGGCTTTGGCCCCGAACGCGCTTTCAAGCGCGGACAGATTCCGCGGGAGATCCCCGGCAAACACCGCATCAATGGCGTCGGAGCTGTCAAAGTAAAATATTTCTTCCTCTGTCGGCATGTAAATACCGGGTGGCGACCTGCCCCGCGCCTGGCCCCCTATTCCAGCGGAATCCTTATTACCGTTCCGGCGCGAAGTTTTTTCGGATCCCCGATGAGATCTTTATTGTACTCGTATATCCTGCGCCACATGCTTCCCTTGCCGTAAAAGCGCGCGGATATCTTCCAGAGAGTATCGCCTTTCTCCACGGTGTATGTCTCCTCCTCCGCGGCAATCGCACCTTTTTCCGGCATGAAAAGATCATCACCGCTCACGATTTCAGGGGCCATCTCGGTTTCAGGTTCCATTGCCGGGCCGAAAAGCATATCGTCCTCGGGAACGGGTGAAACCGCTTCGGTCCGCGGCGGAACAGTCTGAGGAGGATCCCATTCCGGATAATGCTCTTTCAGATAGTCGTGCCAACGCTCCTCCCTGGGACCGTATCCCGTACGGGCAAGCTCGGGAGCACATCCCGAGATCACAAGAGCAATTGTCATCACAACAAGACAGGACACTATTCTATTCATTTGAACAACCACCTTTCTTCGCTGCTGTTACACTATACAGTAGCTCTTATTCGAAACGTTTCAAAATTAAAACCGCGTTATGTCCGCCAAATCCGAGATTTATGTTCAGCGCGATGCGGACGTCCTTCTCAACGGCTTCGTTGGGGGTATAGTCCAGATCGCAGTCCGGGTCAGGTGTCTCATAGTTTATCGTCGGCGGTATAATCCCGGAGTTCAGCGCCATTGAACATGCTATAGTCTCAAGCCCGCCGGATGCACCCAGTGCGTGACCGGTTGTTCCCTTCGTGCTGCTGATGCTGACTTCGCGCGCGTGCTCCCCAAAAACACTTTTCAACGCCATCGTCTCGTAGGGATCGTTCAGGGGGGTGCTGGTTCCGTGAGCGTTTATGTAGTCCACGTCAGAGGGGTCTATTCCGGCATGCCTGATAGCCATGCGTATGGCGCGTGCCGCGCCTTCTCCCCCGGGCGCCGGAGACGTGATGTGATACGCATCCCCGGTCGCGCCGTACCCGACCACCTCGGCAACGATCTCCGCGCCGCGTTTTCTGGCATGTTCAAGTTCCTCCAGAACGAGAACGCCGGCGCCCTCGGACATGACGAAGCCGTCGCGGTCAGCGTCAAAAGGCCTGCTCGCGTGTTTCGGATCTTCGTTCCTCTGGCTCATCGCTTTCATCGCGCAAAAACCCGTGAATCCAAGAGGGGTAACCGTTGATTCGGCCCCGCCGGTTATCATCACATCGGCGTCCCCGCGTTTGATTATCCAGAAAGACTCACCTATCGAGTGGCAGGCAGTGGCGCAGGCTGTGACCACCCCGAAGTTGGGTCCCTTTGCGCCATAGCGCATGGAAAGGGTTCCCGAAGCCATATCGATTATCATCATCGGAACCAGAAGCGGAGAGTTTTTTGACGGCCCGCGCTCCTGCAGTATCTTGCACTGCCTCTCAAGCGTGTCCATTCCCCCTATCCCGCTGCCTACCACCACCCCCGTCCGATCGGGATTCAAACCCGAAAGATCCTTGCCAATACCCGCGGATTCAAGGGCTTCGTCAGCCGCCGCCACAGCAAAATGACAGAATCCGTCGAGACGCCGCGCCTCTTTCGGAGGCATGTAGTCGCTGATCTCAAAATCCTTTATCTCACCGGCTATTCGTGTCCGGAATTCCGATGCGTCGAAATGGGTCACCATGCCTATCCCGCAGCTGCCCTCGACCAACGAATTCCAGAAATCCGCCAGATTTTTCCCCGCGCAGGAGACTACTCCACGACCTGTAATTACGACTCGCCTCTCAACCATACTTGTTCCTTACTCTAAAAAACAGGGTCACTTCCCGGAAGAAATGACCCGTTCTATGCCTGATTCCACAAAAATCAGCTGTTTTCCTCAATATACTTGATGGCATCGCCGACAGTGGTCAGTTTCTCAGCATCTTCATCCGGAATATCCGCGCCGAATTCCTCTTCCAGAGCCATTACAAGCTCAACCTGGTCGAGCGAATCCGCGCCGAGATCCTCAATGAATTTTGCCTCGTCCGTCACCTGGTCCGGGGATACTCCCAACTGTTGAACCACGATTTCTTTTACTTTTTCCGCAGTGGAAGACATGCTGTCTGCCTCCTCGATTGTGTTTCGTTTTATCCGGCACGAATGCCGGCCCTATTTATAAAAAACAACGGTAAAATGATGCCACTCCAGCAAAAATGCAACCTTTTTTTGCAGATTAACGATATTTACGTTGCTACATCAGGAGTCCGCCGTCGATATTTACTACCTGCCCAGTGACATAATCCGAGTCTCTGCTGCAGAGAAAATAGACGACTCCGGCCACGTCCGCGGGCGTTCCCGCGCGCTTCGCAGGTATGACGTTCATGAACGCGTCCGTGGCCTGTTCAGATATCTCCCTGGTCATCTCAGTCAGAATATAACCCGGAGCAACCGCGTTCACGTTGATATTGCGGCTGCCGAGTTCCTTTGCCGTCGTCTTTGTAAGGCCTATCACACCGGCTTTGGACGCACTGTAGTTGGCCTGCCCTGCGTTGCCCATGCGGCCGACAACCGAGGAGATATTGACGATCTTGCCGTATTTTGCCTTCATCATCGGTCTCATCGCGGCCTTTGTGAAGTTGAATGTGCCTTTCAGGTTCACCGCGATGACAGCGTCCCACTGGTCCTCTGTCATTCTCATTATCAGGGTATCCTTTGTTATCCCCGCGTTGTTTACCAGGATGTCGATACCGCCCAGTTCCTCGAGTGTCCCCTTTACGGCAGCTTCAGCGTCTTCGTATTTCGAAACGTCAGCCGCGAAGGACACGGCATTGACTCCCATTTCCCTGAGTTCCACCGCCGTTTCCTCGGCAACATCCTTCATGATGTCGACGACCGCGATATCGGCGCCCTCGCCGGCCAGCCGTTCACAGATCGCCTTCCCTATGCCTCTGGCGCCGCCAGTGACAAGCGCAACGCGCCCTTTAAGATTTTTTCCACTCATTATGCCCGCCTTTCTTTCTATAATATTTGCACTTTTCATGAAACAGCCCGGCTAATGAGTCTCTCCGAGGATTCCCGCAGCCTGCTCCAGGCTTTCAGGGTTCTCCACGTTGGCCGATGGAAACGCCTTGTTAATCCTCTTCATCAAGCCTGAGATGACATTCCCCGGCCCGAATTCGACCATGATCTCCGCGCCCGTGGACAGCGCTGAAGCCACGCATTGCTCCCATCTGACGCTTCCGGCAACCTGTCTGACCAGGTTTTCCCTGATAAGGGCCACCGCCTTTTTCGTATCCTTCCGGACAAGGTTTCCCGTATAGTTCTGAGCCACCGGCACTTCAGGAGGGTTCATCGGAATATCTTCAAGCTCTTTCCGGAGTTTCTCCCCGGCGGAGTTCATCAGCCGGGAATGATACGCGCCCGCGACTTTAAGCGGAATCACCTTTCTCAATCCCTCCTCTTTCATCGCCGCCACCGCGCGCGATACTTTGTCTTTTTCGCCACTGATTACGATCTGGCCCGGACAATTGAAGTTGGCCAGGTCAACATCGTGTTCCGCGCATACGGAAGCAACAAGTTCGGGATCGCCGCCGAGAACACTCGCCATTGAACCGTCTGTCTGCCTGCAGGCCTCGTCCATCAAATCTCCGCGCCTGGAAACCAGGCTTACTGCGTCCTCGAACGAAAAAACTTCTGCCGCGCAAAGCGCCGCAAACTCTCCCAAGCTCAGTCCGGCAACGACCGCGGGAACAATATCCGGACAACGCTCGCGGAACGCGGCGAGACACGCCATGCTGACAGTAAATATCGCCGGCTGGCAGAACCTGCTTTCCGTCAGCTTCTCTTCAGGCCCCTCGAAACAAAGCTCGGATACAGACCAGCCCAGCGCGGCATCGGCGCTCTCGAAAACAGTAGCGGCCGCTTCGCTGCCAGCGTAAAAATCTTTCCCCATTCCTAGCCTCTGCGCTCCCTGCCCCGCAAATGCGAAAAATGCTTTCATCAACAAACCTTCCATATTCCTTTTTTTTGATTTATATCCATAAGCTCTTTATTCCCAATAAACTAATTGACTAATGGAACTAGTTAGTGCATATTCGAAAAGGTTTTGGATATTCCAAAACTTTTAGAATCTGCACGTAACTCATTGACTACAATGAGTTTTTATTAATACATAAAGGCTCGAAAAACTCGTAAAGATCAAGTTAAAAACAACACTTCTATGTGATTTTTGCTTCA